>CBDTXZ010000025.1:0-25320 GCA_965364515.1 uncultured bacterium | reverse complement strand
TTCGATCGATCGCCGAGACCCAGTTGCTGAAACACCACGGCAACCGCATCGTGGCTGTCGAACTCCAGGGCCCGTGGACCTTCCTCGCGACCGAGCGACTCATGCGGCGGCTGGAGGCCATCGATTCGGATTTCGTCATCCTCGAGACGTCGCGGGTCGGTTCCGTCGACGAGGCTGCAGAGATGCTGATGGGCGAGTTCGCCGCTTCTCTGGAAGAGAACGGGACGAATCTGATCCTCGCCGGGGACGTTCCGGCCCGTCTCGCCTCGCTTGCCGACGTCACGTTCGCCACCATCGACGAGGCGCTCGAATGGAGCGAGGAGCGAGTCCTGTCCAATCTGCGGCCGGAGGGAAGGCCGGGAGCCAGCGTCTCGGTCGCCGACAGCGACCTGGGACGGGACCTGACGGACGCCGAGGCCGACGACCTCGCCCGCATCGGTCGCACCATGCGAGTGGCTCCTGAGGGTGTCGTGGTCGGCGAGGGAGCGGCTGCCAGGTCGATGTACCTGGTGAGCTCGGGCCATCTCACTGCGTCGATCGGCGGGAACCGGGTCGCCTCATTCGGACCAGGCGCGATATTCGGCGAGATGAGCTTCCTCACCGGACAGCGACGCACTGCGACCGTCGTGGCCGACGAGGCCAGCAGGCTCGTGGAGTTCACGGACATCGAAGCGCTCTCACCCGAGATCCGACAACAGGTCAACCGGAACATCGCGATCGTGATCGCCGAACGCCTGACTGTCTCGAACCGGGCGATGATCAGAGGCTGAGATCGGCTGCCGGGTCTCGGCTCTCAGGCGGTGACGAGGACGTCGACGAGCATCGCGCCGAACAGGGCCGAGAGATAGATGGTGGAGACACCGAAGAGCTTCATCGCCCGGCCCGGGTCGAGGTGGGTCCGCACCGTCTCGAGGACGAACCACCCGCCCGTGGCAACGGCGGTGAGCAGGTAGATCCAGCCCATGTCGGCCACCGGGACGAGCGCAAGCGAGAAGAGCACCATGATCCCCGCATACGACATCATCTGTCTGGTGGTCGACTCGACTCCCGCGACCACGGGCAGCATGGGGACGCCGGCGGCGGCGTAGTCGTCCTTGTACTTGACGGCCAGCGCCCAGAAGTGCGGCGGAGTCCACACGAACACGATGGCGAACATGATCCAGGCAGCGACGTCGAGGTCGCCCCGGACCGCCGCCCATCCGACGAGTGCAGGTGCTGCACCGGCGGCGCCGCCGATGACGATGTTCTGCACCGTGGCCCGCTTGAGATACAGCGTGTAGACGAAGACGTAGAACAACAGCGCAGCGGTGGAGAGCGCGGCCGCCAGGAGATTCGACGTGAGCCAGAGCACGAAGAAGCCGAGCACTCCGAGCGACCAGCCGAAGACCTGCGCCCGCTCGGGGGTCACCCGGGAGTTGGGCAGTGGCCGTGCCGACGTCCGGGCCATCACCTGATCGATGTCGCGATCGTGATAGCTGTTCAGCGCGTTCGCCCCGCCGGCAGACAGACTGCCTCCGACCAGCGTGGCGATGACGAGCCAGGTTCCAGGCCAGCCGCCGGCGGCGACGACCATGGCGGGAACGGTCGTGATCAAGAGCAACTCGATGATGCGAGGCTTCGTGAGTGCGAAATAGGCGGCAGCGGTGTCCCGCCAGCCTGTCGGTGCCGGAACCGCGTCGACCGTGACCGGTGACGTGTCCATCGACGCAATGCTACCGAAGCGCGGAACGAAGCCATCGGCGACGAGCATCACTCATTGCGAGAGCCGATGAATACGCTTGCGAGATGCCGTACGCGACTTCAGGCTCGATCGAGCTCTACTACGACACGACCGGGGACCCCTCAGATCCACCGGTGGTTCTCGTGGCGGGCCTCGGGCAGCAGATGATCGGCTGGGAAGCCGACGCGGTGCAAGACCTCGTCGACCAGGGCTATTTCGTGATCAGGTTCGACAACCGGGACGTCGGGCTCTCGACCAAGCTCACCGGCGACGTCGATGTCATGTCGACGCTGGCCGCTGCGTTGATGGGACGCTTCCCTCGTGTCCCGTACGCGTTGTCCGACATGGCCATGGACATCGCTGCCGTGATGGACCACCTGGAGGTGGAGCGGGCACACGTCGTCGGCGTGTCCATGGGCGGCATGATCTCCCAACGGTTCGCGATCGACGCTCCGCATCGTCTCGCCTCGCTCACCTCGATCATGTCGACCACCGGCTCGATCCTCGTCGGCCAGGCCTCGCCTGCCGCCGCAGCGTTCGCATTCGGCGAGCCGGTGGCCACTCGCGACGAGGTCATCGAGCGAACGGTCGACATGCTCGAGGTCTACTGGGGGCCCCACCACTGGGACGAGGATCGCGCCCGGGCTCGCGCCATCGCCGCCTACGACCGTTCGTTCCACCCCGACGGGAGAAACCGGCAGCTCGCAGCACTGTTGGCCGACGGGGACCGGACCGACGAGCTCTCCCGACTCACGGTCCCGACACTCGTGGTCCACGGCGGAGCCGATCCACTCGTCGATGTGAGCGGCGGCAAGGCGACGGCGGACGCGATCCCAGACGCCAGGTTGTCGGTCTTCCCGACCATGGGCCACGACATCCCCCCGGTGCTCTGGCCCGAGATCCGCGATCTGATGACCGGCCATTTCACAGAGCATCCGGCGTGAAGACGATCGGACTTCTCGGTGGCATGAGTTGGGAGTCGTCGGCCGAGTACTACCGCATCATCAACACCGAAGTACGAGACCGACTCGGAGACACCTCCTCGGCCGAGCTGGTCATGTACAGCTTCGACTTCGCTCGGATCGAGACGCTCCAGGCGGCGGGCAGTTGGGGGGAGGCCGCCGAGGCCCTCGCCAACGCCGCTTCCGGACTGGAGCGGGCCGGCGCCGACTGCATCGTGATCTGCACGAACACCATGCACCGCCTCGCCGACGACGTTCAGCGTGCCGTCGAGGTCCCGCTGATCCACATCGCCGACGCCACGGCCAACGCGATCAAGACGGCAGGCGTGACCCGGCCCCTGCTGCTCGGCACCAGGTACACCATGGAGGCAGGTTTCTACGCCGGCCGACTTCGTGATCGCCACGGCATCGAGGTCACCGTCCCGGAGGCGGCCGACCGCTCGGAGATCCACGACATCATCTACGAGGAGCTCGTCCAGGGTGTCGTGAGCGACAGATCGAAACGGGCTTGTCTCGACATCATCGATCGGGCGAGTGGGATCGATGGGGTGATCGCCGGCTGCACCGAGATCGAACTGCTCGTCGGCGAAGACGACGTGACCGTTCCCTACTTCCCAACCGCCAGGATCCATGCCCTGGCCGCCGTGGACTTCGCGCTCGCATGAAGCGGCTCGCCTGGCTCATCGTCGCCGTGGTCGTCACGGCGTGCGGCGGAGGCTCCGAGAACCTCACGATCGTCGGTTCGAGCCCGTCGACCATCGGGGTCGGCCCACAGCGGCTCGTGATGGCCGAGGTCGACCCAGAGACGAGCGGGTTCGTCGGCGGCCCCGACGATCCGGTCACCGTCGAGTTCACGGGGCCGTCGGGCGTCGCACAGACCGTTCCCGCCGAGTGGGTGTGGTCGATCGAGGGTGTTCGAGGCTTCCTGATCGCTCGGCCGGAATTCGGAGAGCCCGGCACGTGGACGGCCACCCTGACCAGCCCCAGAGGCACGACAGGTCCCACCGCCTTCACCGTGAACGCCGACATAGCGGTTCCCGAGGTGGGCGAGCCGGTCCCGGCATCCGAGACACGAACGTCTGCCGACTTCGAGCTCCCGGCGATCACCACCGATCCGGACCCCGTACCGGCGTTCTACGAGATGACGGTTGCCGACGCCGTCTCCAACGGCACGCCCTCGTTGATCGTGTTTGCGACGCCTGCGTTCTGCCAGACGGCGGTGTGCGGCCCGACGATGGAGGTCGTCAAGCAGGTCGTCGCAGCAAGGACCGATCTCGACGTCGTCCACGTCGAGATCTTCGAGAACGTGGACTCCGGAGGCGCCGGCCCCCTGGTCGAGGTCCCTGCCGTCGTCGAATGGGGCCTGCCGTCCGAGCCGTGGATCTACGTCGTCGACGCCGACGGCATCGCAACGGCCCGATTCGAGGGAGCGGTGTCGCCCGAGGAGCTGGCCGAGGCGCTGGACGAGCTGGGATAGCTCCGTTCCACAGCCCGGGTTCGAGGAAGAGCGCGCTCCTCGCGGAGCTGAAGGGCGTGCAACGCCGGACGTGAAACGTCAAATGTGAGACGTGAGACGACTCCCAAGACAGTGTTGGTAGTGACGTGACGAATTCCTACACTGGCGGCCATGCCGAAGCCCCCTCGAATGAGACGTTTCCCCTGGTCAGGACGCTGGAATGGGGTCATCGGGGCCGTGGCAGCGTCGCTTCTCCTGGCATCGTGCTCGCTCATCGAGATCGAGGACGCCCCGCTGAGCGCCGTCGAGCCTCGGGGGCCGTTCGCCGAGCAGATCAACAACCTCTTCTGGCCGGTCTTCTGGATCGCGGTTGCGATCTTCGTGATCGTCCAGGGCGGCATCCTCTTCTCGATCATCGCGTTCAGAGATCGACCGGGACGCAAGGAACCCAAGCAGGTCCACGGCAACACCAAGCTGGAGATCACCTGGACGGTCATCCCCGCCCTGATTCTCGCCGCCATCGCCGTCCCCACCGTGAGCACGGTCTTCGATCTCACCGAGTGCGGCGACGACGCCATGACCGTCGAGATCATCGGCCACCAGTGGTGGTTCGAATACGACTACCCCGGTCTCGGGATCGAGACGGCCAACGTCATGGTCATGCCCGCCGACCAGGAGGTCTGTGCGGTGATGACCTCCGACGACGTCCTCCACAACTTCTGGGTCCCGGCACTCAACGGCAAGCGCTACCTCATCCCCGGCCAGGAGACCACACTTCGCCTGCAGGCCGATGAGCCCGGCGAGTACTGGGGACACTGCGCGGAGTTCTGTGGCCTGTCGCACTCGCTGATGCGGGCGAGGGTGCTCGCCCTGAGCGATGCCGATTGGGACGCCTGGGTCTCCGAACAGCAGACGGTGGCCACCGTTCCTGCCGAAGGGACACCCGAATACGAAGGCCTGCTCCTCTATCAGAACCTGTGTACCACCTGCCACACCGTCGACTACGGCGAGGACTCCGAGTTCACCAACATCCGCTCCGACGACCTCTTCCGGGGCCCGAATCTCACCCACTTCGCCAGCCGCAACGTGTTCGCAGGGGCCTACCTCCCCTATGAGGGGCTGAGCTACGACGATGCGCTCGAGCAGTGGCTGGAGAACCCTCCAGAGGTGAAACCCGGCTCCTTCATGCCCGATCTCGGACTCACCCAGGACGACATCGACAATCTGACCGCATGGCTCGCAACGCTCAAGTGATGGAAGGCAATCAATCAATGAAGGCAGCAGCATGACCACGACAGCAGCCCGTCCGGCGTCGACGATCTTCCGCCGTCCCCGCTCGACCGAGGGTTTCTGGTCGTGGATCACCACCACCGATCACAAGAAGATCGGGATCATGTACGGCTACGCCGCCTTCTTCTTCTTCATCATCGGAGGCGTCGAGGCGCTGCTGCTCCGCCTGCAGCTGGCCGGTCCCAACGGCTCGTTCCTGAATGCCGGCGAATACAACGCCATGTTCACCACCCACGGCGTCACGATGATCTTCCTGTTCGTGATGCCGGTGTCAGCGGCGTTCTTCAACTACTTGCTGCCGCTGATGATCGGCGCTCGAGACGTGGCCTTCCCCAGGATGAACGCCCTCTCATGGTGGATCTTCATCTTCGGCGGGCTCTTCCTCTACTCGGTGATCTTCTTCGGCGACCCGGTGGCGCCACTCGGCATCGCAGACGGCTCCGGTGCCGTCGTCGCCGGGAACCTCGACCCGGCCGATGCCACGCTGCTCGCCGGCCTCCCCGACGGCGGTTGGTTCCTGTATCAGCCGAATGCCGGCCCGGCGTATTCGCCCGGCACGGCCGTCGACTTCGCCCTCATCGGCCTCCAGATCCTTGGGGTGGCATCGCTGATCTCGTCCATCAACTTCATCGTCACCATCTTCAACATGCGGGCGGAGGGGATGCGACTCCTCCGGATGCCGGTCTTCGTCTGGATGACGATGGTGGTCGCTTTCCTGCTCCTCTTCTCCCTCCCGATCATCGCCGTCGCTCTGTTCATGGCGACGTTCGATCGAGCGTTCGGCACACTCTTCTTCCAGGCCACCGGTGGCGGCGATCCGGTTCTCTGGCAGCACATGTTCTGGCTGTTCGGCCATCCCGAGGTGTACATCCTGATCCTGCCGGCGATGGGCATCGTCTCGGAGGTGCTGCCCACGAACAGCCGCAAGCCGCTGTTCGGCTACGCCGCCATCGTCTTCGCCGGAGCCGCCATCGCCTTCCTCGGGTTCGGCGTGTGGGCCCACCACATGTTCTCTTCGGGGATCACCCCGGTGGCCCAGGCGGCGTTCGGTCTCTCGACGATGACGATCGCAGTTCCGACCGGCATCAAGATCTTCAACTGGATGGGGACGATGTGGGGCGGACGATTGAGATTCAACACCGCCATGCTCTTCAGCGTCGGCTTCGTGGCGATGTTCGTCATCGGCGGCCTCTCGGGCGTCACCCACTCGATCGTCCCGTCCGACTGGCAGCAGACCGACACCTACTACATCGTCGCCCACTTCCACTACGTCCTCTTCGGCGGTGCGATCTTCGGGCTGTTCTCCGGGATCTACTACTGGTTCCCGAAGATCACGGGCCGCATGCTGAACGAAAAGCTCGGAAAGGTCCACTTCTGGGTCCAGTTCATCGGTTTCAACCTGACGTTTGCCCCGATGCACTGGCTCGGCCTCCAAGGAATGGTCCGCCGCACCTGGCGCTACGCCCCTGAGACCGGCCTCGGTCCCTGGAACCTGGCGGTGACCATCGGCGCGTTCACGATCGCCGCCGGTGTTGCGATCTTCTGGTTCAACTGGATCTACTCCAAGCGCAAGGGAGAGCCTTCGGGGCTCGACCCCTGGGATGCTCGCACGATCGAATGGACGATCCCCAACCCCACCCCGGCCTACAACTTCGCCACGCCGCCGGTCATTCACAGCCTGGACGACTTCTGGCACCAGAAGTACACCGAGGACGACGAAGGCCGCCCGGTTCGCAAGGAGGACGCCGACGACTTGATCGAGCGCCTCGACCACGAAGGCCGCAACCCCAAGACTGCGATCCACATGCCGGCTCCGTCGTACTTCCCGTTCCTGATGGCGATCGGGCTGCCACTGATCGGCTACGGGATCATCTATCACACCAGCTTGATCGGCAAAGCGCTCCTCGTGATCGGCCCACTGATCACCATCAGCGCCCTGATCGGATGGGGCATCGAACCGCTCGAAGAGCCCGAGGACCACGACGATGAGGGCGAAGCCGGTGAAGGTGGCGAACTCGTCGGAGCTGGAGCGCACTGATGGCCGAGACGTTCGAGATCGAAGAGGGCGAAGACGCCCCACGTCACGACACCGCCGCCGACGATCACCACGTCGTCCACGAGTCGACAGGCATCGACAACCGCAAGCTCGGGATGTGGGTCTTCCTGAGCTCCGAGTTCCTGTTCTTCGGAGCCTTCATCTCCAATTACCTGCTCTACGGGGGAAGGGACTTCGCGACGACGGTGCCACGGGACATCTACGACATCCCGTTCACCTCGATCTCGAGCTTCGTGCTGCTCATGAGCTCGCTGACGATGGTCCTCGCCCACCATGCGCTCTCCACCGGCGATCAGAGCGGCACCAAGACGTGGCTGATGGCGACCGCCCTGCTCGGATCCGTGTTCCTCGGAGGCCAGGTCTTCGAGTTCTACGAGTTCATCACCGTGTACGACATGACACTCACCAGCAACCCGGCAGCCTCTGCCTTCTACATGCTGACGGGCTTCCACGGCACCCACGTCGCCATCGGGATCATCATGCTCCTGTCCCTGTTCGGGATCGCACGACGCCAGGGCGGACTGTCGGAGAAACACGGGATGAACCTCGAACTCGTCGGGCTGTACTGGCACTTCGTCGACATCATCTGGATCGTGATCTTCACACTCGTCTACCTTCTCGGAGCCTCGTGATGAGCGAAACGACCTCAGACCACGTCGAGCATCCCTCTACTCGGGACTATGTCAGGATCGCCATCTTTCTCGCGGTCCTGACGGCGATCGAGGTCGCGCTGTTCTACATCGAAGAGGCGGTGGGGCTGCGCGGCTGGGAGGGCCCCCTCTTGATTGCCCTTTCGACGATCAAATTCATCGCCGTTGTCGGCTGGTTCATGCATCTCCGATTCGAAGACTCCTTCCTGTCGAAGTTCTTCGGCGCCGGATTCGTGCTCGCGATGGGGCTCTACGGGATCATGCTCCTCGCCTTCGGCGCCTTTGCGCTCTTCGGCTGACGTGTGATCCCAGAGTTCCACCTCCACGCAGACGTCCTTGCTCTGGCCACCCTTCTGGCGGTCGGCTGGTGGTGGCTCGAATCGCGTATTCGCCCGCTGGTCGCACCTGAAGCCGAGCCGGCGACTCGGCGTAAGCGCATCGCCTGGTACTCGGGCGTGGCGACGATCGTCATCGCCGCAGGCTGGCCGATCCACGACATCGCCGAGGAAGTGCTGTTCACGTTCCACATGGTCGAACACCTGATCCTCGGATATCTGGTGCCGCCGTTGTTGCTGGTCGGGATCCCGAGCTGGATGGGCGACTACGTGCTCGGCCGGGAACGCGTGGCCAAGGTCATCCGGCCGTTCGCCAATCCGGTTGCAGGCTTCTTCGCGTTCAACTTCGCAATCGTGGCAGTTCACTGGCCGGAAGCGATCACCTGGCAGAACACGAATGAGTGGAGCCACTTCTTCATCCATGTCGCCTTCTTCACCACGGCCGTGATGTTGTGGCTGCCGCTGTTCAGCCCGACCGAGGCGATTCCAACGATGCAGACACCCATGAAGATGCTCTACCTGTTCCTCTGCACGATCGTCCCGACCGTCCCCGCCTCCTTCCTCACCTTCTCGGATACTCAGCTCTATCCGAGCTACGGCGACAACGCTCTCACATGGGGCCTGACCGCAGTTCAGGACCAGACCACCGCCGGCATCGTCATGAAGCTTGCCGGGGCGTTCTACCTGCTCGGTCTGATCGCGGTGATCTGGTTCCGCTGGATCGGTGAGGAGCGCGAGTGGGACGAGCTCGAGCGGTCCCTCGTCGGCTCCTGATCGGAGCGCTCCTCGCAGTGGGAGCGCTACTGATCGTGGTCGCAGTCACAGGCGGAGATGGATCCGGGCAGCTGACCGGCCTCGTGGTGGCCGTCGACGGCGATCTGACCGAGGTCCGATCGTTCGACGTGCTCTCGGACGGCGAGCGGACCAGCTTCGCCCCTGCACCCGACGGTGTGTTCGACTTCCCACTGGGACACCTCCGCGAACACCTCCGGACCGGCGAGCCCGTGACCATCGAATACGAACACCGAGAAGGTGTCCTGACGGCGACCAGGGTCAGCGACGCCCGCTGACTTCGATCAGCATGAGCGAGGTGTCATCGGGCAGGGAGTGGTCTCGGGGAATGCCCATCACCTCGTCTGCGAGCTGTTCGACGTCCCGGCTGCCCGCGCCGAGGAGGCGGCGAATCTCCTCCAGCCCGACGTCGATCGAGACGGCACGGCTCTCGACCAGCCCGTCGGTGAACATCGCCAGCACCGTTCCGGGACCGGCTTCGACGGTGGTGATCGGATAATCGACGCTCGGCACCGAACCGAGGGCGGGCCCGGGGCTGATGTCGACGAGGGTTGCCTCGGGTCCATTCACGAGAACCGGAGGCAGGTGGCCCGCCGAGACGATCTCGAAACCCGTGTGATGGGGCCGGACGACCAAGAGCGTCGAGAAGATCTCGTGATTGAAGCAGAAGCGATTGAGCTCGATGATGCCATCCCGCATCGAGCCGGGCCCGGAGAAGACCATCTCGACCGCCGAGCGAAGCCTCGTCATCCCGACCACGGCCTCGACGCCGTGACCGGCGACATCACCGATCACGAAGGTCGTTCCAGTCGCGCCTTCGAGCACGTCGAGCCAATCACCGGAGATCTCCATGGAATCGAAGCTCGGCTCGTGTCTCACCGAGATCCGATACCCGTCGAGGGTCTCTCTGAGTGGCCCTCCGAGCTGACGCTCGAACTCCCCGACCATCTGCCGGTCCACGATGGCTGCAACCGTCATGGTGATCGCAGCCGATGCCCGGACCTCCACGACACCGAGTGCGACCTCGTCAAAGAGTGCGGCCTCGGCCTCGGACACGTCGATTTCGATCCTTCCTCCGACTGAAGTGGTCTCGATTGCGAGCTCGATGTCGCGTACGGGCTCGAGATCGGATCCGACAACGGTGTCGACGCCGAAGGGATGCCAGATCGTGACCCGTGCGCTGCCGTACTCGAACAGCACGAGTCGTACGGCCTCGAGGATGCCCGAGGCGAGACGACCGAGAGCCTCCCCCGGGTCGTCGGTCACCGCAAGCGCCGACCGACTCGCCTGATCGATCACGCGGCTCGCCCGACTGGCCGCCTCGAACGTGCGCAGTTCGGTCACGTCCTGCTGAGCGGCGGCGAAGTGGGTCACGGTGCCTGTCTCGTCGCGGATCGGATCGATCCGCCACTTGTTGATGAATGGGCGGCCGTCGGATCGGTAGTTGACCGTTTCTCCCTCGAAGGTCTCCCCGGCACTCAAGGTCGTCTTCAAACGGTCGAGCACGGCCCGCTCCGTGAGTGCTCCCTGCATGATCCGCGGGGTCCTGCCGATGACTTCCTCGCGGCTGGTGTTCATCAGTTCGCAGTAGGCGTCGTTGACGAAGATGATCATCGGACCCGGGAGGTCGAGTTCGGCATCCGTGATGCAGGACGGGAGGGTGGATTGGCGGAGGGCGGCCGCCAGCACCGGATCGAGCTCTGGGTGACTCGACGAAGCGGACACCTTGTGAACGGTCCGGATCAGGTGAGGCGGAGCACGATTGCCCCGGCCTCCGGCTCGTCGCCGACCTCTTCGGTTCCCCCTTCGGAATGCTCCTCCTCGCCGTGTCCGGCGCCCTGAACGAGCAGGACCGAGACGAGGATGAGGAGGACGACACCGACCCCCGCTGCAGCGGCGATGAACTCTCCGGTGGAGATGCGCATGCCGGGACGTGAGGCGGAGAGGCCGGCGAATCCGAGGATGCCGACCGAGACGATGGCTGCGAGCAGCGGAGCGAACGAGGGGAACTCGATGAAGATGAGCGCGAGTGGGATCACGATCAGTCCGAGCGCCAGGGCGGCCGCGGCTGGAATGCCGAAGGCCGACACGAGGCGACGCCGGACGACACCCGACTCCTCGGACTCGAGATCATCGACTCCGACTGGCACTCCGATGGCCTGAACCAGAGATGCGGTCGCCCATCCCCCGGCTGCCCAACCCGCGGCGAGCCACAGAAGAGAGGAGAACACCGGGACGACCTGGATCGCAGGATCCAGGTCACTGGCGGTGCCGGTCCCGACGATGATCGCTCCGATCAGAGCCCCGAAGATCCCTCCGGCGATGGCTCCGATCAGACCGGAGACGGTCGCCGAGCTGGACAGCCGCATCCCGGGAGAAGCGAGACCCGTAAGAACGCGTGTCGTCGCAGCAATGGCCAGACCGACGGCGATGCCCATCAGCGCAGAACCGACGATCACCCAACCGGAGATCACCTCGACGACCGTGTCGAATCCGCCGTCTACTTCCGCAGCGCCGCTGCGCGGCAGCATCCACGAACTGGAGAAGAGAGCAACGAGGAGAGCCGCCACCAGGCCGATGCCTGCCCCGGCGCGCCCCGCGAACCGAACACGGTCCTTCAACGGCGCTGCCTCCACCGGGTCTGGAAGATCGACCATGACGGCGACGGGGGCGAGTTCGATGTCGGGCTGGGCCTGAGGTGCGGGCGCTGCGGGAACCTGGGGCTCCGGCTCCGGCTCCGGCTGTGACGGTTCCTCCGGCTCGGGAGCGCTCGCTGGTTCAGGGGACGTGGCCGGCGCGGCCGCTGCAACCGACCCTCCACCGGCCCAAGCAGACAGCACTTCGTCGGCAGACGTGTCGTTGGCGGCGGCGCGGGCACTTGCAGAGCGCGAAGCCAACTCCTCGGGAATCCCGAGTGCAGCGGCAGCAGCGGCGAGATCACTCATCGGGCACGAGGATAGCGTTGCGACACGAGGGTGCCCGCTCGCTCGAGCGCCCGGCGATGCTCAGTCGTCTGCCCCGGTCTCCGATTTCGACTTCCGCGCCCGTTTCTCGGCCCTGCGCAGGGCGAACAGGGCCACTGCGACGGGAATGGCGAACCAGAGGACGTCGTCGATACCTGAGCCGTGGGCGAGCACTACTGGGAGCACGTTGGCGATGCTATCGCCCTTGCCGGACTGTGAAGCCGGGGCCGGCCCCGACGCGCCGCTACATTCGAACCATGAAGAAAGCTCTGAAAGTGATCCTGGTCCTCGTCGTTGTTGGTCTCATCGGCAAGGTCATCATCGACAACGCTTGAGGCCGGCCATCGGCTGTCGGCCATCGGCTTCCGGCCAATGGCCCTGCGGTGGGGCTCAGCGACCTGTGGTCGGGTGGTGGCCCCGCATCACACTCCAAAACGTCGCACGCCCGCCCGACGGCGATCGTCGGATCAAGGGTTCTATCCGAAGAACGCCCGCAGTTGGTCGGCCACCAGCTCCGGATGGGTCCAGACCACCTCGTGGAAGGCGCCTTCGACCCGCTCGATGGTGGTGTCGGGGATCCGCGAGGCGAGGTCGCGCTGCCAGCTCCGTGGAACCAGCTGATCCCGGCTCGGAATCACCACCAGCGTTGGTTTGTCGATCTCCGAGACCCACGGTCGACTGTCGAATCTGAGCAGCGCCATGCTCGCGGCCGCACCGCCATCCGGGTCCCGCCGGTGGGTCTCGTCCCACATGAACTCGGCGTGCTTGCGACTCACGGCGCCGGTGAGCAGAAGATATCCGGCCCGCACCTCCGGCGTGCCCGTCCCGGTGATCCGCTCCCACGCCCTCAGCACGACGACGCCCACCATCCGAGTCCACTTCCACCACGACGGATGGAACGAGAACGTCGCGATGAGCGCCAGCCGCTCGACCTTGTCGGGGTGCCGGTGCGCAAGCGCCTGCGCAACCGTCCCACCCATGGAATAGCCGGCGACGTGTGCTCGAGCGACCCCCACCTCGTCCATGACCGCAGCGACGTCGTCGGCGGTGTCCTCCACCCGGTATCTGCCGGTCACCCGGGGAGACAGCCCGTGGTTGCGGTTCTCGACGATCGTCAGCCGGAACTCCTCGGTGAGCCGCGGGCCGACCTCGTACCACTCGGTGAGCGAGGCGCCACCCAGCCCGTGGATGAGCACGAGGTCTGGCTTCGACGGATCGCCCACCTGGCGAACCAGGAACTCGAGATCGCCGACGAACACCGTTCGACCCTGGACCTTCCAGGGGTGTTCTTGCCCGGATGGGAACCTCGGAGTGACGATCGGTCCGAACAGTCGCCACAACCCGAGCGCAACGAGCACCGCCTTCGTGACGCGCGACATCAGCGGGCGGCTCCGGAACGTGCGAAGACGTACTCGTCGACGGGATTGCCGCCGATCAGGTGCTCGTCGATGATGCGGTCCATGACCGGGACCGTGACGGAGTGATACCAGACGCCGTCGGGGTAGACGACGGCGATCGGTCCCATCTCGCAGATGCGCAAGCAGTCCGCCTTCGTGCGGAGCACCGTCCCTCCGCCCGGACCGACCGGCGAAGCGGGCAGTGCAGCCTGTCCCTGCCAGGGGGGTGGTGCAGAGGTCGCGCCGAGCGCTTTGAGACGTGCCTTGAGATGCCGCCAGACCTCATTGGTCTCGGCGACGGGGGCGCACTTCGGATTGGTCTGATCCGCGCAGAGCACGATGTGGCGCTCCATCGTCGGGATCGAGAGGGCGGTGGCGATCGCTGCGATCCGTTCTCGAGGTTCCATGCCACGACGGTACCCGGCCGGCGACTCAACAAGAGCGGGAGGATCACCGACGCGGACACCACCGCTAGCGTCATCGGCGATGATCAGACTCACCACCTACAGTCACGGCGCCGGCTGAGCCTGCAAGCTCGGTCCGTCCGAGCTGGCACAGGTTCTGTCGCCCCTCAACGATCACCCAGCCTCCACCCACCCGGACCTCCTGGTGGGAACATCGACATCCGATGATGCCGGTGTCTATCGCATCGCGCCCGACCGGGCGATCGTTCAGACCGTCGACTTCTTCACTCCGATCGTCGACGACGCCTACGACTGGGGCCGGATCACTGCAGCAAACGCCCTCTCGGACGTCTACGCCATGGGGGCGACCCCGCTCACTGCACTGCAACTCGTGGGATGGCCGAGAGACGAGCTCCCTTTCGAGCTGCTGACCGAGGTCATCCGAGGAGGCGCCGACGTCATGGCCCAGGCGGGCTGTGTGATCGCCGGCGGTCACTCGATCGACGACCGGGAGCCGAAGTACGGGTTCGCGGTCACGGGCACCGTGCACCCGGACAAGATCGTGACCAACGGCGGCGCACGACCGGGCGACCGTCTGATCCTGACCAAGCCGATCGGAACGGGGATCGTCGCAACCGCGATCAAGGCGGGGACCTGTCCCGACGAGCTCCGCGCCACGGCAACGGAGTCCATGGCGGCGCTGAACGAGGGTGCCGCCCTGGCCATGGTCGAGGTCGGTGTCCATGCGGCCACGGATGTGACCGGATTCGGTCTCGCCGGCCACCTGAGAGAGATGCTCGAGGCCTCCGGCGTCTCCGCCATCATCGAAGCCGATGCCGTGCCGGTCTTGGAGGGGGCGAGAGAACTGCTCGCCGCTGGTTCGTTCCCTGGCGGATCGGCCCGCAATCTCGCCTCGGTCGATCCGCACGTGAGCGGCGAAACCGACCACGAGATTCGTCGACTGATCGCTGACGCCCAGACGTCTGGTGGCCTGTTGATCGCCGTTTCGGAGCCTGATGTCGATCGCCTCACCGCCGCGCTGTCCCGTCGAGGTGAGGCCGGTTGGCTGATCGGCCGGCTCAGCGGCGACGCGCCGGTCGGCTCGATCACCCTGGTGTGATTCGCCGAGATGACAACTTCGTCTCCTGCAGTACTCTGAGGCATTCGCAATCCCCCACGGAATGATCGACGATGCCCGAACAGACCTTTCTGACACCCGAAGCCAAAGCCAAGCTCGAAGCCGAGCTCGAGCAGCTCACCACGACCGGCCGAGCGGAGATCGAAGCACGGATCCAAGAGGCCCGCGAGATGGGCGACCTCCGCGAGAACGCCGACTACGACGCCGCCAAGAACGATCAGGGCCTCATGGAAGCCCGGATTCGTCAGATCACGCACATCCTCAACAACGCCGAGGTACGCCAGGTCGAGGACACCGACGAGGTCGTCGTCGGGAGTCTGGTGACCGTCATCGACGATGACGGCGACCAGATGGAGTACTTCGTGGCTCCACCCGAGAACAAGCAGCAGGGTGTCCTCCTCGCCTCGCCCTCGGGTCCGCTCGGGGCCGCGCTCATCGGATCCAAGGTCGGTGACGAGGTCAGCTACGAGGCCCCCGCAGGTACCTTCACCGTCAAGGTCGAGCGGATCGCACCCTTCCGAGGCTGACCGAACACCACCACCGACCGCCCTATCGTGGATCTCGGAATCCGACGAAAAGGGCGGTCGACATGCGACGGCGTCTCCTGCGCCCACGAGAGCTCGCACGCCAGCTCCGTCTCAGAGCGCGCCGCCAACCCGAAGAGGTCGAGGAGTATCTCGAAGAGCACGGCGCCGACTGGGCCGCCATCGCCGAGGCCACCCCCGGCGACGCCGCCGACATCCTGGAGGCCATCAGCGAGACTGCGGCCGGTGAGCTCGTCACCGAGCTCGACATCGACGACGCCGCCGAGGTCCTGGAGGAGCTGAGAGACGATCTCGCCGCCGAGATCCTGATGGAGCTCGAGCCGAGCACGGCGGCGGAGATCCTCGCAGAGATGCCGCCCGAGGAAGCGGTCGACATCCTCGAACAGATGGAGCGGGACGACGTCAAGTCGCTTCTCGACCTGGTCGAGGAGGATGCCGCCGACGAGATCCGTGATCTGCTGACGTTTGCGCCGGACAGCGCAGGTGGCCTGATGACCACGGACATCGCGGCGCTGCCCATCGGGATGACCGCCGGTGAGGCCATCGAACGTCTCCGCCAACTTCATGAAGAGGTCGAGGACCTCTCCTACGTCTACATCGTCGACGACGCCGAGCGCCTGGTCGGAGTGCTGTCGTTCCGGGACCTGGTCTTCAACCGTCCAGGGGTGGGACTCGCCGAGGTGATGATCCACAACCCCGTATCGGTCCAGACCGACACCGACCGGGAGATCGTCGCCGAGCTGACCCAGCGGTACAACCTGTTCGGCATTCCCGTGGTGAGCAGTCAGGGCCGTCTCGTCGGCATGGTGACGCACGAGTCGGTCATCGAGACGGTCCAGGCAGAGGCCTCTGAGGACTTCGCGACCTCTGTCGGCGCCGGTGCCGAGGAGACGGTCTACACCGAGGTCGGGCGCTCGGTCCGCGTCAGGCTGCCGTGGCTGGGTCTGAATCTGCTCCTGGCACTGTCGGTTGCGTTCGTGATCGAGTCGCAGACCGGCCTCATCTCCAGAGAACCGGTGCTCGCGGCGCTCATGCCGGTCATCGCCAGCCTCGGCGGCAATGGCGGGTCGCAGAGTCTCGCGGTCGTGATTCGCGGCCTCGCCACCGATTCCATCCCGTCCGGACGGAGCCGGGAGATCCTCGCCAGACAGACGACCGTCGGCTTGTTCAACGGATTGGCGCTCGCGATCTTCGCAGCGCTCGTCACCCTCTCGCTGCTGGGCCTCGGCATCTTCGAGACATCGAGAGCATCCAGCCTGGAGATCGCAACGGTCGTTGCGATCGCCGGGCTCGCCAACCTGCTCATCGCCTCAGCTGCCGGAACCTTCATCCCCCTCGGTATGAAGCGGCTGGGACTCGACCCCGCCCTGGCGTCCAGCATCTTCCTGATGTTGATCACCGACGTCGTCGGCTTCGGAGGTTTCCTCCTGGTCGCCGGTCTGCTGCTCTGATCCTTCCCGACCTCGACGTCGTTCCAGGAGATGGGGCGGAATCCGCTTCAGGTCGTCGTCGGGGAAGTCCGCCAGCAGATCCCAAGCGAGATCGATCGTCGTGTCGAGTGACCGTCGGTCGTCCTGATGAACAAACCGACGCTCGAACGATTCGGCGAAATCGAGCATGCGACGGTCGGAGTCACTCAGACTCCCCTCCCCCACCACCGCGATCAGCTGACGGAGATCCCGACCCTGTGCATACAGCGAGTAGAGCTGGTCCGCGACCGGCCGATGATCCTCCCTGGTCTTGCCCTTGCCGATACCGGCATTCATCAATCGGCTGAGGCTGGGGAGCACGTCGACCGGGGGGAACACACCGCGTCGGTGCAGCTCACGCGACAGGACGATCTGGCCCTCGGTGATGTAGCCGGAGAGATCCGGGATCGGATGTGTGATGTCGTCGTCCGGCATCGAGAGGATGACCAGCTGTGTCACCGACCCCTGGTGGTCGTGGAGCCGCCCGGCGCGCTCGAAGATCGACGCCAAGTCGGTGTACATGTATCCGGGGAACCCTCTCCGACTCGGGACCTCTTCCCGGGCGGTGGCGACCTCGCGCAGGGCCTCGCAGTAGTTCGTCATGTCGGTGAGGATCACCAGCACGTGCATCCCACGTTCGAACGCGAGGAATTCGGCGGTCGTCAGGGCGAGTCGGGGTGTGAGCAGGCGCTCGATCGTGGGATCGTCAGCCAGGTTGAGGAACAGCACCGTCCGGTTCAGCCGCCCGCCCTCTTCGAGATGCCGCCTGAAGAAGCTGGCCTCACGTGCGGTCGTTCCCATGGCGGCGAAGATCACGACGAACTCGTCCTGCTGAGCCCCGACCACACGAGCGTGCGTAGCGATGTCGGCGGCCAACTCGCCGGCAGGGAGGCCGAATCCAGAGAAGATCGGGAGTTTCTGTCCCCGCACGAGGGTGTTGAGGCCGTCGATCGTGGAGATCCCGGTCTCGATGTACTCCGAGGGATACCGCCTGGCGGCCGGGTTGATCGGGAGGCCGTTCACATCCCAGAACTCCTCGGGCATCGGAGGCGGACCACCGTCCGCCGGAGAGCCCGACCCGTCGAACATGCGACCGAGTAGACCGGTACCGACGCCGATCCTGGCGCTGTCACCGCCCAGGCGAACCCGCGTGGTTGCGATGTCCAGTCCCCTGGTTCCGGAGTAGACCTCGATCACCGCCCGCCCCCCATCGACCTCGAGTACCTGACCCCGCCGAACCTCACCGTCAGGAGCAACCACCTCCACGACCTCCTCGGCGTGGACGCCTGCAGCCTGATCGATGAAGAGCAGCGGACCAGACACGTAGGTCACCGTCTTGAGTTCGATCGTTCTGAGACCTCGGTTGTTCACGTCGCCCCGATCTCCTTGGTGAGCCGTTCCATCAAACTCTTCGCCTGTTCCTCTGCGGACTCGGGCTCCCAGTACTTCATCCGGCCGAGCTCGCCGAGTGCAGGAGACGCGATCAGTTGCTCGGGGTCGGCGTCCTCCTCGGTTGCCATGGCGGCGAGTCGCTCGTGGGCGTGCCTGATGACCGCCAACATCCAGAACTGTTTCTCCAGCGGGCAGTAGGCGTCGATCTCGTCGAAGGCGGACTGTTGAAGAAAGTCCTCCCGGAGGATTCGGCCGGTGTGAAAGGTCATGCGCTCGACCGGGGCGAGTGAATCTGCACCGAGCAATCGAACGATGCTCTGGAGATCGTCCTCGCGGCCGAGCAACTCGAGCGCCCATGCGCGGTGACTCGACCAGTCGCGGTCGACCTTCTCGTCGAACCAGTCGTCCAAGTCGTACAAGCTGTAGCTCCGGTTCCAGTGGATCGCCGGGTAGTGGCGCCGCCGAGCCAGATCGGCGTCGAGTGCCCAGAACGTGCCTGCGAGCCGGAGGCTGTACTGGGTGACTGGCTCGGAGAAGTCACCCCCCGGAGGCGACACCGCCCCGACCACCGTGACCGAGCCGTCGCGCTTCGGGGCCCCGAGTGCCTTTCCGGCACCTGAACGCTCGTAGAACTCGGCGAGCCGCGACGGCAGGTACGCCGGATATCCCTCTTCACCAGGCATCTCCTCGAGCCGGCTCGACACCTCCCTGAGGGCCTCTCCCCACCTGCTGGTCGAGTCGGCCATGACCGCGACGTCGTAGCCCTGATCCCGGTAGTACTCGGCGATGGTGATCGCGGTGTAGATGCTCGCTTCGCGGGCGGCCACCGGCATGTTGGAGGTGTTGGCGATGAGAATCGTCCGGTCCATGAGGGAGGCACCGGTGCGAGGATCCACGAGGCCCGGGAACTCCTCGAGGACCTCGGCCATTTCGTTCCCCCGCTCTCCGCACCCGACATAGACGATCACGTCGGCGTCGGACCACTTCGCCAGGGTCTGCTCGTGAACGGTCTTTCCGGTCCCGAATCCGCCGGGGATCGCCGCGCTTCCGCCGCGCGCAACCGGATAGAGCACGTCCACCACTCGTTGGCCTGTCACGAGAGGGGTGTCAGGGTCGAGCCTGGTCTCGACCTCGCGCCGAACCCGAACGGGCCAGGTCGTGGACAGACCGACCGGCTCGTCGTCGACCCAGATCACCGTGCCCCTCGTGCTCACCGGACCTTCGGCAAGTGCGGTGACGGTTCCTGCACGGCCTTTCGGGAGCATCACCCTGTGCTCGATCGCCGGCGTCTCCTGCACTGTGGCGATCACATCGCCGACCTCGACATGGTGGCCGACGGACACGGTGACCTCGACGTCCCATTCGGTGTCGGTGAGCGCAGGCATCTCCGTGCCACGACGGATGAAGGGACGACCGAACTCGCTCTCTCCATCGACGGCGAGGCGACGGAGCGGTCGTTGCACACCATCGAATACCTGACCGAGCAGTCCGGGACCCAACTCGACGACCATCGGGCCGCCCGTGTCGATGACCTCACTTCCGACCTGGAGTCCTCCGGTCGACTCGTACACCTGGATGACGGCGGTGTCACCGCTCAGGCGGATGACCTCCCCGATCAGCCGACGGCGACCGACTCGAACGACGTTGTAGAGCCGGACGCGGTCGAGCCCGGTCGCCACCACGACGGGACCGGCGACGCGTTGCACCTTGCCGGTGTCCATCTCGTCTACCGGGGCCTCCTGCTTCATGATTCGTCTTCTCCGAACGTGATGTGATAGCCGATGGCCCTCTGAAGCCGATCGGCCAGGCGGGTGCGCCGCACATGGTCGGGCTCGGTCCCGATCCCGGTGGGCAGTTCGACCACGACTGGCGAAACGGAGGAGCGAAGCCGCCGTTGGAGATCCTGATCGACGCCTGCGAAGAACGGCCCGTACACGGCGATGACACCCTTCTCCCCATGACGCAGCAGATCACGCAAGACACCCTCGGCCTGCTCTGCATCCTCCGCCACCTCGACGTCGACGCCGGCCAGCCTGAATCCCGGAACCAGCTCCTCCGGCGAGATCACGACGAGTCTTGCGTCGGTGCCCGTCATGTCACTCCGATCAGCCTGCTCATCGCTTCGTCCCGAGGCAGCTCGAAGACGATCGTTCTCCCCACGAAGCGAAGGTTCCTCGCCTCCGCCTCTTGCTGACCGATGTACCCGAGAGGAATATCGATCCCGAGTGGGTCGCCGCCGCGGAATCTGCGCACCGCTCCCGTGGCGATCTCCGAGTCGATGGCGTGCTCCAGCGCGCCCGCATCCTTCGAATCGATCCATCCGAGCAATGCAGGCCTCCAACCCGGAGGCAGGAGAGAAAGAAGGCCCCTGGTGGCGGCCTCGGCGTCGTCGATTTCGACGACATCGTGCCATGTGCCTTCTGGAACGCGACCGCCCTCGGTCGGCGACCAGTCGATCGCCCGACCGGTCTCGAGACGCTCTCTTCGCAGTCGGACCGCCGACATCAGATTGAGACGGTCGATCTCCCGTCGAAGCAGAACCGTCACCTCGTCCTCTTCGGTTGCGACAGCTGCCACGAACTCACCGAACGCCCCATCGAGCGCTTCGTCCAGCACACCGATGTCGCCCGTCTGCGAGAAGTGCGGCATCGACGATCTGAGCTCTCTCACGACGATCGGTGAGGGAAGTCGCCACACACTCAGCAGGTCCACCGCCGATCGGGGATCACGCTGACCGGCGACCTCGTCGAGCGCCGAGGCGTCGAGCGTGCCTGCCGGCACGAGCATCTCTGCGGCCGGCGCGATCGGCGCCCGCTGAGCGAGACTGCGGAGGATCGTCCGCACGTTCCGTATGTCCCAGCGCTGGAGGTAGACCCTCAGCCGATCGGCGACGGCACCCGAATAGAAGGAGACGACGTCGGACAGCTGCGTCGCGAGATGCCACCGCACGGCCTCGTCGAGCCTTCTGAGCCCACTGTGACGTCCGATCACGCGCTCGATGTCGTCTCCGTAGTTTCGTTGTGCAAGCGCACCGAGAAGTCCGTCGATCCCCGACGACCCGATGAGGCTGCGGTAGTCCTCCCTGGTCAACCAGTGGGTCGACCGAACGCGGAGTCTGGCATTGCCGTAGTCGAAGGCACTCATGGGCCGAACTCAGAGCCGGCGAAGTCGGGAACGGTCGCCACGGCGAGCTTGCGGAATCCCCGCTCGGATTGGGCGAGACGCCTGTCGAGGGTGTTTCGAACGGACCTGCCGTCGGGGGTCTCGACGTCGAGACCCCCGATGCACGACAGCGTGGCGTTCACCTGCACCGCTCCATCCCGTTCGGCGACGAGGCGCTCGGCGAGCTCCCTGTCTTCCGGTCGCACGAGCACCGTCGCATCCCGATCGGGCACGATCGCCACGGCTTCTCGGTAGAGCGCAGCGAAGATGTCCTCGTATCGAGGTTGCTCCGTCAGTGCCTTCAGCATCACCTCGAGACGGGAGAGGGCATCTTGGAAGAGCTCTTCGCGCACCTCGGCCAGACGTCGATCCGCCTCGAGACGCGCCCGATTGACGATGCCCGCCCGCTTTCGTTCGGCCTCCTCGTCTCGAGAGACGGCCCACTTCTGCCGTTCGGCATCTGCGCGAGCCTCCGCCTCCTCGGCGATGCGTTCGACCCGCCGATCGCGCTCGGAGCGGATGTCGGCGAGCTGAGCCTCCGCCTCCGATCCGATCGCCTCGACGATCGTCTCGACGCCCATCAGCCGCCGAGCAGCAGGATGATCATGGCTGCGACCGCGAAGCCGAGGATGACGAGTGTCTCAGGGATCGCGACGAGCAGGATCACCCGACCCGTGAGTTCGGGTTTCTCGGCGAGCGCCCCGATCCCTGCGGAACCGATCCTCGCCTGGGCGTATCCGGTGGCCAGTGCAGCGAGCCCGATCGCGAGCCCTGCACCGATCGACAGCAGTCCGACGTCCATGGTCTTCATCCCTTTCTCTCGATTGATCCGAAGGGACGGAACGGCGCCCCATCACCTTCGTAGAACTTCCCGAAGAACTCGACGTAGTGCAGGCGAAGCGCCTGGATGGACGGGCTGAACACACCCAGGGCGAGATTCAGTGCGTGGAAGAGCCCCGCAACGATGATCCCGAACCAGAGCGGACCGAGGGAACCGAGCTCGTTGGCGACACGCGCCAGATACACCGACGCGATACCGATCGCAGCGATGCGGAGATACGAGAGGACGTTTCCCGCCAGGCCGATGAGGTCGAGTGGGCCGGTGAGCAAGCCCATGGGCCCTTCCATCGCGATCATGAGCACCGTCCCGACGATGATCGCAGCGACACCCGGCGTCATGATCCCGGATGGAAGCCGATCGACGGCCACACCGACGACCAGCATCGCACCGACCAGGGCAAGCAGCGTGCCCGTCGATGTGCCCAGCCGTTTGCGATCGTGCCGCCGCCCAGCCATCCAGATCCCGAGTGCCAGACCGAGGGTGATGTGCGCCACGCCGAGGGCGATCGAGAACAACAGAAGGGGCTCGAGGGCCTCCTCGCGATTGATCCAGATGGGCTCGAGGCCGAAGAGCCGGTTCCCGAGGTCACCGAGGAACTCGCCGAACACGACACCCCAGATGATCGTCCAGAACGCAGCCAGCTCGAAGATCTTGGCGAACTGGGACACGCTGGGAGACGAGACCATCGTCCGCCGACGGACGACGATCGCGGCAATGAGGAGCAGCGCGCCGTAGACGACGTCACCGAGCATCATCCCGAAGAACAACGGAAGGAAGATCATCATCAGCGTCGTCGGATCCAGACTCCCGTACTTCGGCACCGACAGGAGACTCACCAACACCTCGAACGGTCGAGCGATCGACCGATTCTCCATCAAGACGGGAGGCTTCTCGTCGCCGCTGATCGGAGCGAGCGCAACCATCGCATCTCCGCCGCCCACTCGAGCCACTTCTCTCCTGACCTCTTCGAGGCGTGGGGCAGGCACCCAGCCTGACAGTACGAAGGTGTGTGTGGTCGCCCCCAGACGGTGGAGCGCTCCCAGTTGGTCGATGCGCTCGGCAAGACGCCGAGACGCGCCGACCCAGTCGGGATGGCGCCTGATCTCGGTGTCGATGCGGTCCTTGACCGTCTGGATCTCGACCGGGAGCTCGATCATCCTCCGCTCCATCGCACCGATCGCCTCGCTGAACGGGACCGCCTCGAATCGATGAGGAAGGCGAACCCGATTCACCTGCTGCCTTCCGAGCAGAGACTGGACGTCGGACTTGGCTCGCTTCGGCGTGACGATCACCGCACCGACCGTGTCTTGATCGACCTGGCCCGAGATGATCTCGAAATTCCCGTCCAGAAGGTCGTCGAGAGCGGCATTGAGGTCACCGAGTGCCGAGGCGTGCCTTGCGTCCAGGATGAGTGCTTCGGTGTCGTATCCCTCGAGTTCGGTCAGCTCGGGGAGAAGCGGTACCAGGCGCCTGAGTGACCGAAGGTGGCGGGGCAGCGTCTCGAGCTCCGACTCCAATTGGTCGAGCTCGCGTGACAGTTTCTCGATCGCGGGTGCCGCCTCCTCCAATTCCGCGCGGACCCGATCGAAGTCGATCTCGCCTTCTTCCGACCCTCCGGGCGGTTCAGGGCACATCGCGATCAGCCCGTCGAGCCTCGCCTTCAGATACCTGATCTCCTCCATCTGTTTCATCTGGGTCTCGTCTGCGGCGAGGGGCGGCAACGGGACCGACGCATCCTTGGTGACATCGATCAGCTGCACCGCCGCCGTCTTGTGCAGAGCCTCGAGCACCGGCTCGAGCGCTCTTCGATGCCCGATCACGTGGACCTTGGTCATGGGAACGAGCATCAGACACTCCGTTCCGGCAACAGCTCTTCGAACATCTTCTGGGCAAGCCGTTCCAACTGCGGCTCGATACGACTGCGCAGCTCCTCGACGTCGGCATCGATCGCCGCAGCGATCTCGGCGGCCTCCGCCTCGGCAGCCTCCACGGCCCGTTCGAAACGGTCGTCCGCGGCGGCCCGGCCCTCGGCCCGCGCCGTGTCGACGGCCTCCTCGGCCGCCGATCGCGCCTCTGCAACCATCTGTTCTGCGGCGTCGGTCGCGTCGGAGATGGCTCGCGCCGCCGCCAACTCGGCAGATCTGATCTCGGCGAGTGGTGTCCTCTCTTCCGTCCTTGCGGTGTCATCTCCGGTCATCGCAAGGTCTCCGCACTGCGCCGCCGGGCACGCTGTTCCTTCGCCCGCTTGAGCCGGAATCGGTCCTCGCGCTCGCGCTCGTCGAGCACCGACTGGATCACGGCGGTCTCTCGTTCGAGTCGAGGGATGACGATGTTGTCGAGGGCGTTCACGCGCCGTGTCGTGGTTGCGATCTCCTCGACGAGGCGTCTCAGGCGCAGCTCCTTGCCGGCGAGTTCGAGCGCCAGCTCCAGCTCCGTCTCGAAGGCATCCGCGGCTTCATCGATTCTGGTACTGGTGGCGTTGAGTGCGTATCCCCGGTCGAGCGGAGATCGACGGACCGGGCCGTACTCGATGTCTGCGATCCGAACCCCCATGATGTTCACGGGACGTGACTCCAGCGAGATCCCTGCCGTGTCGGCCAACGCAGCGGACCGGACGAGATCGGGCCCGTCGAAGGCCTCGGCGGCAGCCAAAGAGCGACGGGCGGCCGCAGCTGCGTGCTCGAGGGCTCCCTCACCGGAGAGAACGAGATCGGCGACCTTTCGGAACTCCTTCATCAGCTCGTCGCG
>CBDTXZ010000024.1:0-25517 GCA_965364515.1 uncultured bacterium | reverse complement strand
CCTGGAAATACTGGCTCATTCCGCTCCGGGACTCGGGTGGTGGCGAGTATAGAAACCCGCGCGTCGAGTTCACACTCAGTCCCGAAGGCAGTCTTGGCGGGATTCGGCATGCCGAATCCGAATCTCGCATACCCTTGATGGCGTGGACGACAGGATCCGGATGGACACCGCAGGTGACGGCGAGCGTCACCTGCCTGAGCGGGGCCGGCGGCCGGCGATGCTCGTCGCCGTTGCGGCGACCGTTGTCGCCGCGTTCGGACTGCTCACCACCCTCGCCCCGGACCGGGGGCCGACGGAGCCCGAATTCATCGATGTAACGGAACTCGTCGAACCCGAAAGTGAAGCCGGATTCCGGCCGGTCGCCCGACTGGACGAGGGGCCATGGGACTCCTTCCGAATAGACGGCGCGTATCTGTTCACGGGAGAGACCACGACCGTGATCACGGACGACGACGGGGTGTTCGACGTCGAGCTCCCCGAATTGGAGGTCCTGTTCGGAGCCATCGATGCCGGGGGCTTCTCGGTGGCGTTCGGGACCACGGCACACGGGCCGGCCGTGTGGCGTTCACCGGACACCAGATCATGGCTGATCGAGCGCCTCCCATGGGACGGCACCGTGCGTGCCGGAGCCCAGATCGAGGGTCGTCTCGTGCTCATCGGGATCGAGAAGGATGGTCCCGCGTTCCACCATGTCACCGCCACCCAAACAGCAGACGGGTGGCAGGTCACCGAGTCGAACATCCCGGACCCGGGTGTGATCTCGGTTCCCGGCGGCTTCGTCGCCCGCGGACGCGCGACGGACGCGTCGGGCTTCGGGTTTCTCTTCTCGACAGACGGGATCGAGTGGACCTACCGGTCGAATCGGCTGGCTGCCACTCCTCGGTCGATCGGACAGATCCCGTCGTTCGTCATCGAAACGGACGAGTCGCCGCTGTTGCAGCTTCCCGGCGACGGGCGGATCCTCTCGCCGCCGGCTTGGCCGGTATCCGGGCTCTGGAAGGAGGGCGAGGTGATCTGGGCGCAGACTTCGGACGCCGCCTGGTCGACACTGGACGGAGCGGCATGGACCGAATACCCCATCGACGACTCCACGGGAGTCGGCGACGGTTTCGCCGCGCTTCTGCCGATCGGTGAGACGGCACGTGTGGCGACATCGGCGGGTGATCGCATCACGCTGCTCCGCTGGGATCCCGGCACCCAGGGCCCAGACGGCTGAGCCCGTTTCGAGTTTCGACTTGGAGCGTTGAGACGGCCATGTCGACTCCGACCGAACACAACACGGCACGCGGGACGTGGAACATGCAACCGCACTCCCCTACCGTCGGGCGCCGATGCAGCCGTCACTCGCCAACCTCGTAGCCGAACTCGAACACCGCCTCACCGGATCGAGTCGAGTCGAACGGCTCCCGGCGACGACCTCGAGCCTGATCCCCGAGGCCAACACTTATGTGCTGGCGCTCTTCGATGGCCTCGGGACCGCCCAGCTGGATCACCCGTCTGCAACCGAGCTGCGCGCTTCCCACGTCGGCGACGTGGACGCCCCGTTCCCGTCGACGACGACGGTCAGCATGGCCAGCATCGCCACCGGGACCCATCCCATCACCCACGGGACCATCGGCCATCAGATGTGGGTGCCGCGCCTCGAGCGTATCGTGAACGTCCTGAAGTGGCGCGCCCAAACGGGACAGCAGCTCGATGACGACACGACGGACTGGCTTCCCGCCCCCAACCTCTGGGAACGCCTGGGATCGGCCGGGGTGGAGCCGATCACCGTCCAGCCCGGACAGTTCGCTCGGTCGCCTCTCACCCGCGCGCTCTATCGGGGAGCACGGTTCGAGCCGGTGTTCACGGACGACGAACGCATCGAGGCCACGGTCCAGCTCGCATCCGTGGCCAACCGATTCGTGTTCGTCTATTTCGCCGAAGTGGACTTCGCAGCTCATGTGTACGGCCAGGGCTCGCCGATGTACACGGACGCTCTGGCCGGCGCGAATCGCGCATGGACGGAACTGGCTCGGAGGCTGCCCGCCGAAGCGACTCTGATCGCGACCTCGGACCACGGCCACGTCGACTTCGACGACGGCCAGAAGCTCCTCATCCGCGACGCCCAGTACGCCGGTCTGACGTTCTACGGCGACCCGCGCGCTCTGTACGTACGGGGCGAGCGCGGCCCGATCGAGGACCTTGCGTCTGAGACCTCGTCGCGGCTCATCGAACCCGAAGAGATCCGCTCGATGCTGGGCGACGGCCCACCCCACCCCGAACTGGCTGAACGGCTGCCAGACGCCCTCCTGCTCCCTCCCGCCGACAGACTGCTGCTGCCCCGCGGGATGGATCGCCGTCTCATCGGCTACCACGGGGGAGATACTCGTACGGAGCGAGTGATCCCCGTGCTGGTCGCGACATGACGTTCCGACATGGTGTCGCCGGAACCTCTCACATAGCATTTGCACTACCCGGATAGTGGAAATACCTTTTCCCTATCGCCATAGGTTTTAGAAACGGCCCGCACCTCGACGGAGGGAGACAGCCCATGTCCAGAACGTTCTCGACACTGCTCGTCGTGACTGCACTCGTGCTCGCAGCGTGCGGCGATTCCGGCTCGTCGGCCGGTGCCGATGACGCCAGTTCCGCCGCCGGGGACTCGGGCACCGTCGCGGACACCTCATTGCTGGTGGTCTACTCCGGAAGAAGCGAAGACCTCGTCGGCCCGCTCCTCGAGCGATTCACCCAGGAGACCGGCATCGAAGTCAGTGTTCGCTACGGCGGGAGCACAGAGCTCGCCACGACCCTGCTGCAGGAAGGCGAGTCGACCGACGCCGATGTCTTCTTCGCCCAGGATCCCGCTTCGCTCGGCGCTGCGGCGCCACTCATGGCCACGCTCGACGACTCGATCCTGTCCCGCGTCCCCGACCGTTTCTCGGACGACGACGGCAAATGGGTCGGAACGTCGGGCCGCTCCAGGGTCGTGGTCTACGATTCTGGAGACGTCGATGCCGGCGACCTGCCCCAGAGCATCGAGGACATCGTCGACCCACGCTGGAGCGGGCGGATGGGCGTGGCACCCACGAACGGGTCCTTTCTCGCCTTCGTCGCCGCGATGATCGTCGATCAGGGCGAGGACTACACCCTGGACTGGCTCCAGCGGCTCGCCGCCAACGAGCCCGTCGACTACCCGGGCAACTCCCCGATCGTTGCCGCCGTCGACGCCGGCGAGATCGACCTCGGGCTCGTCAACCACTACTACCTGCTCAGACTCCAGGCAGAGGGAGCGGGAGCACAGACCGCGAATCACTTCCCATCGGCAGGCGACGTCGCCAGCCTGGTCATGCCGGCCGGCGCATCGATTCTCGCAGGCTCCGATCAGCCCGAGAACGCCGAGGCTTTCGTCGAGTTCCTGCTCAACGACGAGAGCCAGCGCTTCTTCGCAACCGAGACCTTCGAGTTCCCGCTCGTCCCTGGCATCGACGCTCCCGCGGGTCTCCCGGCCATCGACGACATCGACACGCCCGACATCAACCTGTCCGAACTGGCGGATCAGCTCGAACGCGCCACCGACCTCGTGACCGAGGCGGGCCTCCTGTGAACACCGGGACGCGACCGTGACGGCTCAGCCGACGGTCCTGTCCCAACCTGCGCCGGCGTTGCGGCGGCGCCCACTCGCCAGATGGTGGTGGGCGCTCGCCGCCCTCGGGCTCGCACCAACCCTCATCCCGACCCTCACATTGCTGGGGACGGTCGTGACCGGCGACGCGGTCGCCAGCGTCCCCGCCGGGCGGCTCGTCGAACTGCTCGTCAACACCCTGGTGCTGGCGGTCGCCGTGACGACTGCATCCGTTGCGATCGGGCTCGGGACCTCGTGGGTCACCACTCGAACCGACCTCCCGGGTGGTCGCATCTTCTCGATCCTGGTCACCTTGCCGCTGGTGATGCCGTCCTACGTGGTGGCGCTGACGCTGCTCGGCGCCGGCGGCAGCCGAGGCGTACTCACCCAACTCTTCGGACTGGAATCGTTCCCGACCATCACGGGCTTCTGGGGCTCGTGGCTCGCGCTGACCGTCTTCGCCGTCCCGTTCGTCCACCTCGGCGCGGTCCCGGCGCTCCGGAAGCTGGACAGCTCTCTCGAGGAGGCGGCACGCGGGCTCGGCTCGAGCAGATGGGCTGCCTTCACCAGCGTCACCGTGCCAATGCTGAGACCCACGATCGCAGCCTCGTCGCTGCTCGTCGCCCTGTACACGATCTCGGACTTCGGAGCCGTGTCACTTCTTCGCTACGACACATTCACTCGCGCCATCTACGCCCAATTCGCCGGACGTATCGACCGCCGGCCCGCCCTCACCCTGGCGGTGATCCTCATGGTCGTTGCGATCGCCATCGTGCTCGCCGAGCGACGTCTCCGGAGAAGAGCGACCTACCACCGCAATCGGCCCGGCCGGGTCCAGGTGGTCCAGCATCTCGGACCGATGGGGCGAGCCGTCAGCTACGGCGGCCTCGGCATCCTCATCTCCGTGAGCCTCGTCATCCCCATCACCGTCCTGATCGCATGGGTCGCGCGCGGTCTCGGGTCCGGTCAGGAACTCGGCGACGTGTGGATCGACGCCGGAAGGTCACTCGGTGTCTCCCTGGCAGCCGCGATCGCAGCCGCCGTCGTCGCGATCCCGGTTGCGGTCGTCATCGTCAGGGACCGGACGAAAGCGGCGCCCGTGGTCGAGACCCTGACGTGGACGTCGTATTCGCTTCCACACATCACCGTCGGGATCGCTCTCGTCACGTTCGCACTCGAGGTCGCCCGGCCGTTCTATCAGACCACCGCACTCGTCGTCGTCGCCTATCTGGCGATGTTCCTCCCGATCACGGTGGGCACGGCGTCGGACTCGCTCAGACGGATCTCCCCCGATGCGGAAGACGCCAGCCGCTCACTCGGGAAGTCCGCCCTCGCCACCGTCTTCCGTATCACCGTCCCGCTGATGACACCCGGTCTCATGGCGGGAGGCGCGCTCGTGTTCCTGACCGCCATGAAAGAGCTCCCTGCGACGCTGCTGCTCAGGCCGAATGGATTCGAGACGCTGGCCATCCGTATCTGGGCCACAACGGGCGAGGGCTTCTACACTCGGGCAGGTGCCGCCTCGTTGGTTCTGCTTGCCGTATCGGCGATCCCCCTCACACTGGTGACGCTCCGTGACCTCTCAGACTGAACTCGCTCCGACCGAACAGCTGGCGATTCGCGCCCGGTCCCTCGTCAAGCACTACGGCGACGTAGTTGCGCTCGACGACTTCAGCCTCGACGTGTGGAGCGGAGGCATTCTGACGCTCGTGGGGCCCTCCGGCTGCGGCAAGACGACGGCGCTCAGAGTCATCGCCGGGTTCGAGTCGCCCGAGCGAGGGACCGTCGAGATCCGAGGACGGCAGGTCGTCGGTCCGGGCACGATGGTTCCACCCGAGCGGCGCCGCGTGGGCATGGTCTTCCAGGACTACGCCCTCTTCCCTCACATGACGGTCGCAAAGAACGTCGGCTACGGCGTCGGCAAGAACGACGAACGGCGGCGCCGGGTACGTGATTCCATCGAGATGGTGGGACTCGCCGGGCTCGAGGACCGGCTGCCGAGCGAGCTCTCCGGCGGCCAACAGCAGCGGGTGGCACTCGCCAGAGCGCTCGCTCCCAACCCGGACGTGATCCTGCTCGACGAGCCGTTCTCGAATCTCGACGCTTCTCTGCGCGAGCGAGTGCGCCGAGACCTGCGGGACATCCTCCAGGAGGCCAACACGACCGCTGTGTTCGTCACACACGACCAGGAGGAAGCGCTCGCGATGAGCGACATGGTCGCAGTCATGCACAACGGTCGGGTCGTACAGGCCTCCACGCCGCGCGAGCTCTACACCACGCCCGCCGATGCATGGGTCGCCGGTTTTCTCGGAGACGCCGACTTCATTCCCGGCCACGGTCACCAGGGGCGCGTCGACACGCCGGTCGGGACGTTCGCCACCCCTCACAACGGCAAGGTCGTCGTGATGATCCGACCCGAGGACATCTCGGTGATCCCCGACCCCGACGGAGATGCGGTCGTGGTGGATCGCGAGTTCTTCGGTCACGACCAGCTGATCACGGTCTGCCTTCCGGGCGGGACGTTGCTTCGGGCCCGAAGCGGTCCGGGCACCGTCGTGTCCCCCAGCCAGCGGGTGTGGGTGAAGGTGGGAAGCGCCACGACCTTCCCTGCCTGATCCGGTGTCCGATTCCCGCTATCCGCCTCGGGCGATATCACGGGATGACCGTTTCCTCGCCGAGATCTGACGGGCCCACGAGCGAAGTACCGTTGCGGGAGATGGAAACGATCCTCGCCATCGTCGCGGGAACCGCGGCGGGAGCCTTCACGCTCGACTTGCTGAACGACTACCGACGCAAGCCGCGCCCCCACGTGGCCGCCTTCGCCACGGGGATCGGCATGTTCGCCGTGGCCACGATCGCCCTCGCCATCGCCCTGTCGACCGGGTGGACGTCGACCAGCTACCGCGTCTTCTTCCTGTTCGGCGGCGTCCTCAACATTCCCTTCCTCGCGCTCGGCTCGATGTTCCTCGTCGTCGGGCCACGTGCCGGGCACACGATGACAGTGCTGCTTGCAGGGTTTGCAGCCATCTCGACCACCCTCGTCACGACCGTGCCTTTTGACAATCCACTCCCCGAATCCGGCGTCCGGCCAGACGTGTTCCCGCCGCTCTCGGACGGGTTCGGGCCGAGACTGCTCGCTCTGATCGGAGGCGCAACAGGGACCACGCTGCTCGTCCTGCTCGCCTTGGTCAGCGTCATCCGGTTCCGGAAGAAGAATCCCCGCATCGTCTTCGGCAATGCCCTGATCCTGGGAGGCACGCTGGTGGCGGCGTGGGGAGGCACCGGGCTCGCTCTCGGCGAAGACTCCGGCTTCGTGCTCTCACTGCTCATCACCTCTGTGCTCCTGTGGCTCGGATACCGGGTCACCCGCGGTGCACGCAAGGTGGAACCGGTGAAGCCGACGATCGTGCTGCTGGGACCATCGACCGAATCGCCTGAGAGAGCTCATGCCGAACTGCTGATCACCAGCCTCGAGCAGCGGGGTTATCTCGTCATGTGCCCGGCCCGAGACATCGAGGACTGGGGCCTCGTCACCTTCTCGCCCGCCGAGATGATGCGAAAGACGTACCAGGCGATCGACAGTGCGGCCCTCGTTCTCGTCGACCTGACCCACGGCTATGGCGTGGTCGCCGCCGGCTACGCCAACGCCAAGCACATCCCCGTGGTGACGGCGTCGCCCGCCGGGAACCGAATCCCGAGGCCGATCAGAGGCATCTCCGATCTCGAGATCTACTACCACTCGTTGCCGGACATCACCGATCAACTCGCGAACGTGCTCCCGACCGACGCTCCGACGCCGATCCCGACCGGCTGATCACCAGCACCCAGGCGGTGGCCGCGATAGCGACCGAGACGGCGGCCAGCACCAGGTGGACCAGTTTGAACGCGGCAGACGAGGACGGGTCGCCGAGCACGGAGACCACCGACGTGGACCAGACCAGAAGCGTCGTGACCGAATACAGGCCGACCGCATAGCGCACCCACGTCACACGTGTGAGGATCGCAACGACGGCGAGCAGTGCAACGGCCAACGACACGGCGATCCGGGCCTTGGAGACGAAGGTCTCGTCGCCGGCGAGCAAGCCGATGCGACCTCCCCAGGTGACGGCTGCCCAGACACCGATGACGGCAGCGAGCCTCGCATGTGGGATCATGTGTCAATGGTAGGAAACGGCACACCCAACCTCGTCGGCGTGGTTCTGGCCGGCGGCGAGAGCCGACGGATGCGGACCGACAAGGCCCTGGTCGAAGTCGGCGGACGCCCCATGCTCTCGTGGGTCCTGGATGCACTGGACGCCGTCGTCGAAGACACGGTGATCGCCGGTCCCGCTCGTGACCGATGGAAGGACCGCCGCTTTCTCGAGGACAGCGGGAGCCCGCATCGGGGCCCTCTGGCCGGTGTCTCGGCGGCGATGGAGAGCGTCGCTCCCGGGACCGTGCTGGTCGTCGTCGCAGTCGATCAGCCGTGGGTCCGGACGCAAACGCTCGAGGCGATCGCCGGCAGCTTCGTCGAGCTTCCCGTCGTCCCAGTTCCGGACGGAGTCAGGCAAACGACCTGCGCGGCATATCCAGCCGATCTGTCGCTCGTGGCGATCCGGGAGCTGAACGCAGGCGGTTCGATCCAGTCGATGCTCGACCGGACGGCCTTCGATCCGCTCACCGAGGCGGACATCTCGGCCTGCGGAGAAGACGGCCGATCCTGGTTCTCGGTCGACACGGCCGAGGACCTCGCCACGGGGCTCGAGCGCTATGGACCACCGGCAGACGGATAGGCTGCCACCCATGGATCCAGAAGCCTTTCCGCTGAGAGCCGTGAATCGCTGGTGGCGTGCCGCTATCGCCGATCAGGGCACGGCCGAAGAGGTTCGCGACGACGACACCGGCCTTGCCGACGGTCTTGCGCTGGTGGCCATCGCCAGCCTCGTGCTCGCCTTCACACAGGCCTCGGGATGGCTGAGCTATGCGCTCGCCGTCCCGGTTGGACTCACCGTTGCCGCCCTGTACGGCCTCATCCTCGCTGTCACGACCCGGTGGGTGAAGTCTCAGACCACCTGGTGGGAGGCCACGACCGTCGTCACGATCACGGCTCTCCCGCTGCTCCTCGCCGTCATCCCGGTGGTCGGGGTCTTCATCGGAGGCATCGCCTGGTTGACCGCCTCGATTCTGTTCCTCAGACACATCTCCTACGTGTCGATGAACGACGCCGCCATCGCCGTGCTCCTGGCACTGGCGATCACGGTCATGATCACGCTCGGTGTGGTCTTCCTGGTCAACGCCGCGCTGTAGCGCTTCACGCTTCACGCTGCACGCTCCACGCTGGGGTAGATGACGCGTATTGCGTGCTCGCTGGTGTGCTTCTGTTCTTGGGACAGCGACCACCTCTAGTTGGTCGCGGTGAGTGCAGAACCTTGGAGTTCGCACTGTCCCAAGAACCCGGAGTGGTCGACCCGGCCTTCGACGAGTGCTGCCGCCCGCATACTGAGGCTCCGACCGTCGTTCTTGTCAGTCGGCGCACAACGCCTCTCCGAGAGGGCACACGCAAGTCGCGATTTGCGCTCCTCCCAACAAAAACTCCTTCCGGGAACCAGGCGTGGAGCGTGAGGCGTGGTGCGTGTTGCGCTCTGCAGCGAGCGAGCTACCCGCCGATGTAGGACATCTCGATCTTGGGGCGGCGCCTGGTGGCGTCGGAGCGGACCTCGGAGTACCGGTCGGCTCGGCCCGACCAGACATCGGTGATGATGGAATGCAGCTCGGCGTCGTCGGCGCCGTTGCGGAGGGCGGCCCGAAGGTCGGTGCCGGCGACCGCGAACAGACAGGTGTAGAGCCGACCTTCAGCCGAGAGACGGACCCGGGTGCAGTCCGAACAGAAGGGCTGGGTGACCGAGGAGATCACTCCGATCTCACCTTCGCCATCGACGTACCGCCAGCGGTTCGCAACCTCGCCCAGATAGTTGGGGTCGGCGGGCTCGAGCGGGAACTTCTCGTGGATTCGCTCGACGACCTCCGAGGAGGGCACCACAGACGCCATGTTCCAGCCGTTGGTCGTGCCGACGTCCATGAACTCGATGAATCGAGGAATGTGACCGGTGCCCCTGAAGTGCTCGGCGACCTCGACGATCGAATCCTCGTTGACACCCCGCTTGACGACCATGTTCACCTTCACGGGCGTGAGTCCGGCGGTGGCGGCGGCTTCGATCCCGTCGAGCACGGCGTCCACCGGGAAGCCAACGTCGTTCATTGCCATGAACACGGTGTCATCCATGGAGTCGAGGCTCACGGTCACCCGGTTCAGACCGGCCTCCGCCAGCGCGCGAGCCTTCCGTTCGAGCAGCGAGCCGTTGGTGGTGAGGGTCAGATCATCGATTCCCTCGACTTCGGTCAGCATGCCGATCAGATCTTCGATCCCTCTTCTCAACAGCGGCTCGCCGCCGGTGAGACGGATCTTGGTGACGCCCTCGGAGGCGAAGACTGCGGCGATTCGAGTGATCTCTTCGAACGACAGCAGCTGGTCCCTGGCGAGGAACTCGTAGTCCTTGCCGAATATCTCCTTCGGCATGCAGTACGTGCAGCGGAAGTTGCATCGGTCGGTGACCGAGATACGCAGATCGCGTACCGGTCGTCCCATCGTGTCCGTGACGCCTGCCATGGGGTGAGGCTACCCGGGTTTCGGCGCTTCGCTTCGAGCACCGACAGGCTGCGTGCCGTCCGGGCGGAGTGGGGCGAGTCGAGGTGTGCTCCTGCGCGAGTGGGAATGAACCCTGCTGCGCGGTACGTTGAACAGTCGAATCACCCAACCAGACCAGAAGTGAGACCATGGCACTGTTCAAGAAACGACCGAAACCCGTTTCCCTCGAGTCGTATCAGCACCTCGAGGAGCTGCTCGACAGCGGCAAGCCGGTGCTGGTCGACTTCTTCCAATACGGGTGCCAGCCCTGCCAAGTGATGGACGGGATCGTCAACGAACTGGCCGAAGAGTTCAAAGAGAGCGCCATCGTCGTCAAGGCGAACGTCCGGAACGTTCCCGAGGCGCTCGACACGTTCAAGGTGCGGTCCACCCCCACGTTCGTCCTGTTGACGAAGAAACCCGAGGCCCAGAAACTGACTCAGCGCTGGCGAGCGTCGGGACTCGTCAAGAAGGACGTCCTGACCAGGTCGCTCATCAGCGCAGGTGCCTCACCCACCGACGCCTGAGACCTGCTCCGTGTCCGGGGAGACCGGATCCACGAACCAGCCACCCAGACCGAGCAGGGATCCCACGGCCAGGATGACGGGCCCGAGCACTGGCAGAAGTGACGCAGCGGCCAGGACGGTCGCCCCCATCACGAACCACGCATAGATCGAACGCGCCGGGCCGATCCTTCTGCCGATCGCCGCGCCGATCGGTACCGGAGCCGAAAGCAGCCCCATGGTGAGCAGCGCAAACGCCCCGATGACGAGTGGAGCGAAGACCAGCAGCAGCGGCAGGCCGGTCGATGCCGGACTGAGCGAGACGAACAGTCCGACGATCAACGCCATCGCAACAGGGATCGAGGCAAGCCCGAGTCCCCATGCCAGGGCCACCAGCGGGCGATCGAACACACCGCGGGCGGCCCGCATGCTGCGATCCGGCATCGACCAGATCAGCGCCAACCCGAGTGCCACGGCCCCCAGTCCGGCGAGAACTCTGACGAGCAACCTCAGCGCTCTGATCCGCACGTTGGGCGGGAGCTGGGACTTGGCGATGACAGACCCTCCGATCTCGGCATCGTCCGAGATCGTCGCCCCTTCGTCACCGACGTAGACGAGATCACCGGCGATCTCCGCCGTCGGAGCCACCGACAGGTTCGAAACGGTGATGTCCACGTCTCCGTCCACCGTCGCCGCAACCGTCCCGTGGCGGAACTGACCTTCGATGTTCCGTCCGACACGGCCGGACAGCGAGGCGTCGTTGCCCCACACGAGGGCGTCACGCCCGATCTCTGCCTCCGATCCGATCATGACGTCGATGGCCCCGACGAAGACGTCGTCACCCACAGTGCCGTTGATCTCCACGTCGGGTGCAGCTACCCGGACCGACCCCCCAACCGCGCCGTCGATCACCACTCTCGAAGCGAGAGCGAACACCGAGCCTCTCACCTCGCCTTCGATGCGGATCTCGGTGTACGCCACCGCCACCAGATCACCCTCGATGAGCCCGGAGACCACGATCACGTCGCCGGCGGCGTAGAGATCCTCGGAGATGGTCTGCCCCTCGCGGACGAGGACGACATTCGACTGGATTCGCTCGGCAGCGGCAGGAAGCGGTCCGGACACCAACAGACAGATGGCGGCAGCGGCCGACACGAGGACAGCGAGGCGCGACATGCCGCCTCCGCTCAGAGCGGCGATGCCTCTCCGGCCAGGGAGAGCAGCGGACCGGGCAGGATGCCGAACAAGATGGTGATTGCGACGGTCAAGGCCAGGGAGGTCCGAACCGACAGGCTCGGCGCAGCGATCGCCTCGTCCATGGGCTCCTCCATGTACATCGCAACGATCACACGGAGGTAGAAGAAGAACGCGATGACCGAGGCCAGTACGGCAACGATCACGAGCCACTGGTAGCCGGCCTGCCACGCCTCGGTGAACACCCCGAACTTCGCGACGAAACCCGAGGTGAGCGGGAGGCCGGACATGCCCAACAGGAGAACGCTGAAGGTCGCAGCCAGGAAGGGAACGCGCTTGGCGAGACCTCGGAACGCATCGATCGAGGCGCCCGAGGTCGTAGCACCCGTCACGGTCGCAACGACGCCGAATGCGCCGACCAGCTGCACGGTGTACACGCCGAGATAGAACCAGATCTCCCCGGTGCCGGAGCCGCCCGCCACGACGCCGGTGAGAATGAATCCCGCATGGGCGACACCGGAATACGCCAGCATTCGCCTGATGTCCTCCTGCACGAGTGCAACGGTCGAGCCGAGCAGCATCGAGAGCGCGGCGATCGCTGCGACCAAGGGGCCCCACGTCCCTGCGAAATCAGGGAAGGCGGTGAACAGAATCCTGATGAGTGCGGCGAACCCGCCGATCTTCGCGGCGGCAGCCATGTAGCCGACGATGCCTCCAGGCGCGCCCTGGTAGACGTCCGGAGCCCAGGAGTGGAACGGTGCCGCCGACACCTTGAACCCCATCCCGACCACCATCAGCGCAATCCCGATCAGCAGGACGGCCGGCCTCGTGAAGACGTTCTGGTCCAGGATCCCCTGGATCTCGAGGAGGTTCATCGAGCCGGAACCCGCATAGGTGAGCGCGACTCCGTAGATGAAGACCGCCGAGGCCACCGAGCCCAACAGGAAGTACTTGATGGCTGCCTCGTCCGCCTTGGCATGACCTCGTGTGATCCCGGCGAGGACGTAGAGGGAGATCGATCCGACCTCGAGGCCCAGGAAGATCATCATCAGATGGGTCGATGACGCCATGAACATGAAGCCGGCTGCGGACAGCAACACGAGGGCCAGACCCTCGGCGGCCCGGGCGCCGAGCCGCTCGAACAGTCGCCAGCCGGCGGCCAGTCCGAGCCCGGCGACCAGCAGCATCGCAAAGCGTCCGAACACCGCGTTGGCGTCGAGGACGATCATCGCATCGAAGGGGAAAGCCTGAGCGACCAGACCCGAGACCTGATCCGACGTGGCTTGGTTGAAAGACTGAACCCGGTCGTACTGGACGATCGTGAAGGCGAATGCCGCTGCCAGCAACGCCCCGGTCAGAAGCGCAAGCTGTGACTTCTTGGGCTTGAACTGCACGTCGAAGAGCAGCACGAGCGCAGCCCCCACGCCGAGGATGATCTCGGGCGCAATTGCCACCCAACCGACAGAAGGAGGTACGAGCACCTGAGCGAACGTCATTCGTCACCTTCCGGGATACTTGCGAACACGTCGGCAAGCCGGCCGGGCTCGGGGACTTCGTACGTCGATGCCTGCTCGACACGATCCAACAACGCCTCGGTCGAAGCGGCGGTGCGATCGAGGAGGATCTTCGGATACAGGCCGAGCACGATCATCAGAACGACCAGCGGAACCATCAAGCCGATCTCCCTGGCGTTCAGGTCGGTCAGCTTCTGGTTCTCGGGTTTGTCGGGCACGCCCGTGAAGACCCGTTCATACGCCCAGAGCAGGTAGATCGCAGCGAGGATCACCCCGAACGCTGCGACTGCGGCGAACACCGGGATCGTGGGGAAGCTGCCGATCAGCACGAGGAACTCCCCGACGAAGCCGTTGAGCCCGGGCAGTCCGATCGAGGCGAAGGCCGTGAAGAGGAACAACCCTGCGAAGATCGGCATCACCTTGGCGAGTCCACCGAAGTCCTCGATCTTCTTCGTGTGGCGCCGTTCGTAGATCATTCCCACCAGGAGGAAGAGCGCGCCGGTCGTCAGTCCGTGATTGACGTTCTGGATCACGGCTCCCTGGAAGCCGGCGGAGGTGAGCGCTGCGGTGCCGAGCACGATGAACCCGAGGTGGCTGACCGACGAATAGGCGACCAGCTTCTTGAGATCCGGCTGAACGATCGCGACCACGGCTCCGTAGATGATGCCGATGACTGCGAGGGCGGCGATGATCGGAACGGCGTCCACGGCGGCCTGGGGGAACAGGTTCAGGTTGAAGCGGAGCAGCCCGTACGTCCCGAGCTTCAGCATGACACCTGCCAGCAGGACCGAGCCCGCGGTCGGCGCCTGGACGTGGGCGTCGGGCAGCCAGGTGTGGAGCGGGAAGACCGGCACCTTGATGGCGAAGGCGATCCCGAACCCGGCGAACAGCCACCTGGATTGGTTGAGAGACAGGTCGAGGTTCATGAGATCGACCAGGTCGAACGAGGGAACCCCGAACTGCTGGTTGTGCAGCACCGAGAGCGCCACGATCGAAGCCAGCAGGAAGGCCGACCCGAACGCGGTGAAGATGAAGAACTTCAGGGCCGCATAGATCCTGCGCTCAGAGCCCCAGATCCCGATGATGAAATACATGGGCACGAGGACCGCCTCGAAGAACACGAAGAACAGGAAGAGATCGATTGCGAGGAAGGACCCGATCAGGCCGGCCTCGAGGAGGAGGGTGAAGACGACGAATTCCTTGGTTCGATCGGTGATCGAGGTCGATGCAGCCAGGGCGATCGGGATCAAGATCACCGAGAGGGCGACCAGACCGAGTGAGATCCCGTCGATGCCGAGGTTCCACGAGATGCCCCACGGTTCGTACCACACGGCTCGTTGGGTGAACTGATACCCGGCGACCCCGGTCTCGAAGTCGAAGAACAGGTAGCCGGCGATGGCCAGCGGGACGAACGACAACGCGAACCCGACCGGCAGGGCGAGCTCCTTGCGTTCCGAGGGCAGCAGCATCACGATCAGCGCAGCCACCACCGGCACCAGGATCAGCGCGGTCAGCATGAGCGGCCTCGTTCCTCGGCGGCGCTCCACGCCTCACGCTTCACGCTCCACGCCATTCCTGGGCGGCGGCGGGTGAGGCGTGTGGCGTGTGACGTGTGGCGTGCAGCGATACTCATACGCCTCCTCCTGCGATCACGAGCCAGATCACGACGGCGAGGAGGCCGGCGACGAAGCCGACGCCGTAGTTGCGAACCAGGCCGGTCTGGAGCATGCGAGTCCGGGCGCCGACCGCGCGCACGGTGCGGCCCACCCCGTTCACGAACCCATCGATGCCGCCGGCATCGAAACTGAACGCCATGCGCTCTGAGAGTTTGCGACCGGGGGTGACGATGGCTGCGCCGTACAGGTCATCCACGCGGTACGCCGCCTGCCATGCCTCCCACAGCCCGCCGAACCCGCGCTGGAACCGCTCCCAGATCTCACGTGGACGGGAGTAGACGAACCCTGCCATCGCCAACCCGGCGAGGCCCGCTCCAACGGAGATAGCGGCGAGCAGGGCGAACATTCCCAGTCCCTCCGGCGGATGTGCGACCTTGACCAACTCGAAGCTGGGCTCGAGGAAGTGCTCGAGTGTGAGCCGGAACGGCGTGTTGAGGAAACCGGCTCCGACCGACAGCACGGCAAGGACCACGAGCGGCACCGTCATCGAGCGGGGCGACTCGTGCGGCTCGATGCCTTCCTCCCATCGGGGCTCTCCGGTGAAGACCATGAACCACTGCCGGGTCATGTAGAAAGCGGTGATCAGCGCGGTGACCAGACCGATCACCCACAGGACGATCCCGAGCCCGCCGTACTCGAAGGCGACCCCGAGGATCTCGTCCTTGGACCAGAAGCCGGCCAGTGGCGGGATGCCTGCGATCGCCAGCGTTGCGATCCCCATCGTGACCCCGGTGACCGGCATCTTCTTGAGCAGGCCCCCCATCTTGTTCATGTCCTGTTCCTCGTGCATCCCGTGGATGACCGATCCGGATCCCAGGAAGAGCAGTGCTTTGAAGAAGGCATGGGTCATGAGGTGGAAGATGCCGGCGATGTATCCGCCCAGGCCCACTGCGATGAACATGTAGCCCAGCTGGGAGACGGTCGAGTAGGCCAGCACCCGCTTGATGTCCGACTGGGCGATTGCGATCGAGGCGGCCCACAGTGCGGTGAGCGCACCGACGACCGCCACCACGATGCCAGCGTCGCCGGCAGCGAAGATCGGGGCCGAGCGAGCCACGAGGTACACGCCGGCAGTGACCATCGTGGCGGCGTGGATCAAGGCGGAGACAGGCGTCGGGCCCTCCATGGCGTCGGGGAGCCAGACGTAGAGCGGGATCTGGGCGGACTTGCCTGCGGCGCCGACCAGGAACAGCAGGCCGATGGCGGTGGCGGTCCCGTTGTCGAGGATCTCCGGCACCCGCTCGAAGATCCCGTCGAACGCCAGCGTCCCGAAGTTCGTGAACACCAGCATCAGGCCGACCATGAACCCGAAGTCGCCGATGCGGTTGACGACGAAGGCCTTCTTGCCGGCGGCCGCGGCGGAGGGCTTCGTGTACCAGAACGAGATGAGCAGGTAGGAACACAGCCCGACCAGCTCCCAGCCCAGGAACACCATGGCGAAGTTGCCGCCGAGGACCAGGGTGAGCATCGAGGCGAGGAACAGGTTGAGATAGGTGAAGAACCGGGCGAACCGCTCGTCGCCATGCATGTATCCGACCGAGAAGACGTGAATCAGGCTGCCGACGCCGGTGATGATCAACGCCATCACCGCTGCCAGCGGGTCCCATGTGATCTCGAGGTTCGCTCCGATCGCCGGCATCCATTCCCACAGCATCACGGTCGTGCCGTGGTTGCCCTCCTCGACGATGAACGGCAACGCAGCGATGAACGCAACGACGAACGAGGACGCGGCAGCGAGCGTTCCGACGATCCCGGCGAGCGGCTCACCGAGCCTCCGCCCGAAGAAGTGCAGGAACAACGCTCCCAGGAGCGGCAAGAGGATGACGAGCCAAATCACGTCGGTCACCGGGCACCTCGGGTCTGCCGGGCGTCGTATGGAAGTGCTGTCGGCGGTCGGCTGTCGGCGGTCGGCGCGTGACAGCTGATAGCTGAAGGCTGACAGCAGCTGGCCACGAACGTGGGCGAACTCGTCATTGCACTCATCCGCGCAGGCTCGCGAGCTCGTCGACCGACGCGGATTCTCGACGGCGGAAGATGGCGACGATGATCGCCAGGCCGACCACGACCTCGGCGGCTGCGACCACCAGCACGAAGAACACGGCCACCTGACCCTCGAGACGGCCGAGTGCCCGCCCCGCAGCCACGAACGTCAGGTTCACGGCGTTGAGCATGAGCTCGACGCACATGAACATGATGAGTGCATTGCGTCGCACCAGGATGCCGAGCAGGCCGATCGAGAACAGAACGGCAGCGAGAGAGAGATACCAGCCGGCGGTGACTTCGATCATTCGGGCTCCTCCGACGCTCCAGGGGAGTAATAGGCGAGGGCGATCGCCCCGGCGGCGCCGATCGTCAGCAGCAGCGCGGTCACCTCGAACGGCAGGAGCCAGTCCGTGAACATGATGCCGGCGATGTTCTCGACCGTCCCGTTCGGAATCGGCCCGTCCACGGCTCGGGGCACCCACGCGAACTCGCCACCCAGAACCAGCGCCCCGATGGTCACCACGAGGATGCCCGCCAGTCCGACGACAAGCTGTCGCTGATAGCGGATCGGCTCGGACGTGTCCTCGACGCGGTCGACCCCGATCATCATGATCACGAACAGGAAGAGCGTCAGCACCGCCCCTGCGTACACGATCACCTGGACCGCTGCGATCAGGTGTCCAAGGTTCACCACATAGAACACCCCGAGCGAGAACAGAGTCGCGAGCAGGCCCATCGCTGCGTACACCGGGTTCTTGGCGAAGATGACGGCCAAGGCGCCGGCGATTGCGGCCGTGCCGACCACGACGAAGACCACGAGCTCGACCATCAAGAATCCCGCTCTTCCTGAGATGGCTCAGGCGACCAGTCTGCGGGACCAGGGGTCCCCTGCCACATCTTGACGCCTTCGTAGGCGGCGTTTCCCGAGGGCGCGGTTGCCCGTACCCAGCCGTCGGCGACCAGCAGCTCGTCCTGGTCGGCGAGGTGGTCGTCGGGGAACATGTGAGGTACCGAGCCGTCCGCGTTCATCAGGAGCGTGTCCTTCGTGTAGATCGCGTCCTCGCGGTTCTGGGTCGACATCTCGAAGAGATGGGTCATCGTGATCGCCTCGGTCGGGCAGGCCTCGACGCACAAGGCGCAGAAGATGCACCGCAACATGTTGATCTCGTAGACGAAGCCGTACCGTTCCCCGGGGCTCACCGGATCATCGACCGGGTTGTCCGCGCCGCGCACGTAGATGCAGCGAGCCGGGCAGGCACCGGCGCACAGCTCACAGCCGATGCACTTCTCCATCCCGTCCGGATAGCGGTTCAGGACGTGGCGACCATGAAAGCGCTCAGGCTTCTCACGGAACACGGCTGGGTACTTCACCGTGACACGCGGCTTGAACATCTGCGAGCCGGTCACCCGCAGACCCTTCAGAAGTTCACCGATCACGCCCATCTCACATCACCTCAAACAAACGGAAGTCCGAATCGCCGCACACCGATCACCAGCGCAGACACGATGAGCCACCCGAGCGCGCCGGGAATGAGTCGCTTCCACCCGAGCGTCATCAGCTGGTCATACCGCATACGAGGCAGGGTGGCGCGCACCCAGATGAACACGAAAACGATCACGTAGGTCTTGAGCAGAAGCCACACGGTTGGCAGGGCCGCAGAGATGAAGCCTGGAAGGACCGAATCGAAGGTCGGCCCATTCCATCCGCCGAGGAAGAGCGTCGCCGCCAGGGCCGACATCGAGAAGATGTTCACGTACTCGGCGAGGAAGAACAGCAGGAACTTCGAGCCCGAGTACTCGGTGTGGAATCCACCGACCAACTCCTGTTCTGCCTCGACGAGGTCGAACGGTGCACGGTTGGTCTCTGCGATCGCAGCCATGACGAAGATGACGAAGGCGACGAACTGAGGGATCAGGTTCCAGCGAGGGATGAACTGAGTGACGGCACCGAACTGCGGCAGTACTGCTTCGAGCGTCCCTGACTGCCGTTCGACGATCCCTGCGAGCGAGAGCGTGCCTCCTCCGGAGTCTCCGGCCGTGGAGGAATAGAGCACGACCGCCACGATTGCAAGGCCGAGGGCGGCTTCGTAGGAGATGGCCTGAGCGGTCGCGCGGACGCCACCGAGCAGCGGGTACTTCGAGCCCGAGGACCAGCCGGCCAGCACGACTGCGTAGACGGCCATGGACGACATCGCCAACACGAACAAGACGCCCACGTTGAGATCGGTTCCTTGCAGCGGCACCACCCGCTCGACGCCGTCGATCGTGAAGGTGAGTGGAGCGCCCCAGGGAACGACCATGAAGAGAAGGAATGCGGGCACCACGGCGAATACCGGCGCCGACAGGAACATCCACTTCTCGGCCTTCGTCGGCATCACCTGTTCCTTGAAGAAGAGCTTGAAGGCGTCGGCGAACGACTGGAGGATTCCCCATGGTCCGGCCCGGTCGGGACCGACACGGTTCTGCATGTCTGCGAGGAGCTTCCGCTCGGCCCAGATGTTCATCGGTGTGACGACGAGGAGGAGGGCAAACGTGGCGACGACGCGCAACACGATCAACCCGAAATCGATGAGATCCATCAGCGGTCGGCCTTCCTCGACAACACCGCCAGGGAGATTACGACCGCGTACCCCATCAGACCAATTCTTCGCAGATTTCGACCGAATTCGCTTCCGGTGGAGCGGGTGGCGAGACGGCTCACACCTCTGCAGTCGGCGCTGCGACCTCGACGAGGGGGCTCGACCCGAGAGGCGGGACACCCGGCTGGTTGAACGGGACGTAGACGACGCCGTGGGCCAGCGATTCGTCGACGACGACGGGAAGCGTCACGGTCACGTCCCCGGCGGTGAGCGACGCTCGGTCGGTCAGCCCGAGCCGTCTGGCGTCGTCGGGATGCACGTGGAGCGAGGCGCCGGGCGCCAGATGGTGCTGTGACAAGCCGTTTCGCATGAGGACGCCGTCGTCGTACATCACCCGGGCGTGGTGCAGCACCAAGTCGCCCTTGACCGTGTCGCCGCCGGTGTCCACCGGGATGTATTCGAGCGGTTGAACGGCGTCGCCGTACGGGACCACCGCCCCGTCGCGCTCGTCCCACTCGAGCAGGTCCCAGGTGATTCCGGCATACGCCGGTGCCACGGCTGCGATCTCTGCGTTGATGGCTTCGGCGGAAGCGAAGCCGAGTGAGGAGCCCATACGGGTTGCGATGTCGTCGATGATCGACCAGTCCGGCCTCGACTGCCCGGGACCGGGGACGATGTTGTTCACCTTCTGGACCCTGCCCTCGATGTTCGTGAGGGTGCCGTCCTTCTCGGCGAAACCCTCCGCCGGGAGGATCACGTCTGCGAGCCGGTTCGAGTCGTTCAGGAACTGGTCGATCGACAGGACGAATCCGGCTTGCTGGAGAGCCGCTGCAGCGGCCGAGCCGTTCGGCATGTCGCGAACCGGGTCCGCTCCGACGAGGACGATTGCCTCGAGTGCGCCCTCGGCGAGCATCTCGCCGGTCGCCTTGCCCGGCGTGGTCGGCCAACTGCCCCACGATTCCTCGAGGGCGCTGAGCCCGGACGCCGTGATGGTTGCGCGCCCTGGCAGCAACGTGGGAGACAAGCCCATGTCCAGTGCGCCGAAGATGTTCGACCGGCGAGCGAGAGGGAGGATCGAGGCGTCACCGAGCGTTCGGACGAAGGCGGCGATCGCCTCTGCCAGCTTGGGATCCTCGGTGTGCCCGGTGCGTCCGACGAGGGCCACGACCGGACCCGCGTCGAGCGCGGCGCGAGCATCGGCATATGGAGCATCGCCGGCCGAGAGGGCGGCCAGCACCTCGGTTCCCGAGCCCGGGCGGTAGGTGAACTTGTGGTCGGCGCGATCGTCGAGTCCGGTCGCCCTCGGGTGGACGACGATCAGAGTGGCGCCCAACTCCTGCGCGGCCCGGCGGACCCTCAGATACAGGGTCGGGTGCTCCTCTTTGAGATCGGGCCCCCAGACGAGGACGGTCTTGGCGGTCTCGAGGTCCGAGATCAGACCGCGATCCGCTGTGGCGGCGAGGAACTGCGGGTCGAGGCCGTCGTCGAGTTGCGCGTCGACGTTGTTCGTTCCGACAGCCACCCGCATGAACTTCGACAGCGCATATGCGTCCTCGTTGGTGAGCCGCGCACCACCGACGGCGCCGACCGAATCCGGCCCGGAGGTCTCGACCGTGGACTTGAGCTTGGAGGCGACGAGATCCAGTGCCTCGGCCCACGACGTCTCACGAAACTCTCCGTCGGAGCCCTTCACCAGCGGGGTGCTCAGGCGATCAGGCGAGTTGATGTATTCGAAACCGAAGCGGCACTTGTCACTCAGCCAGCCGTGGTTGGTCGGCTCGCTGTCGACTCCGAGGAAACGGAGTACCTCGTTCTGCGACGACTGGATCGTGATGCGGTCACCGGCGGTGCAGTGGGCACAGGTCGATTCGACCTCACGGAGATCCCACGGGCGGGCCCGGAAGCGGTATGCGGTGGCCGTGAGGGCACCGACCGGGCAGATCTGAACGGTGTTGCCCGAGAAGTAGGAGGAGAACGGCAGCTCGGGGAACGTGTTGACCTGGGTGTTGTTGCCGCGATCCTTGAACTCGATGAGCGGATCACCGGAGATCTCGTCGGAGAAGCGCGTGCAGCGGGCGCAGAGGATGCAGCGCTCTCGGTCCAACAGCACCAGGTCGGAGATCGGGATCGGTTTCTCGTAGTGCCGCTTCTCCTCGACGAACCGAGACTCACCCGGCCCGTAGGACATGGTCTGATCCTGGAGCGGGCATTCGCCGCCGCGGTCACAGACCGGGCAATCGAGTGGATGGTTGATCAGCAGGAACTCGAGAATCCCCTCTTGGGCCTTCTTCACGGTGTCGTTCTGGGTATCGACGACCATTCCGTCGGCGACGGGGTTGGTGCAGGCCGTGATCAATGCGGGACCCCGAGGTGTCTCGATCTGGACGAGGCACATGCGGCACATGCCGACCGGATTCATCCGGGGATGCCAGCAGAAGCGGGGGATGTAGGTCCCGTTCTCCTGAGCTGCCTTGATGAGGAGTTCGCCCTTTTTCACCTCGTGCTCGACACCGTCGATCGTGATGGTGACGAGTTGGGTCTCGGTCTCCGGCTTGACGTCGGTCACGCGTGCACCTCTGTCTTGGCGAGCGGACAGGCGCCTTCGGAGATGTGTGCCATGACCTCGTCGCGGAAGCGGCGCATGATCGAGGTGATCGGTGACACCGCAGAGGGGCCGAGTGGGCAGATCGTGGTCTGCTTCGGTGGCCAGGCGAGCCCGACACTGATGTTGTCGGAGATGTCGAGTAGCAGGTCCGCGTCGATGGGTCGGCCCTGACCGTCTTCGATCCGGCGGAGGATCATCTCGAGCCACGTTGTGCCTTCACGACACGGCGTGCACTGGCCACAGGACTCGTGGCTGAAGAAGCGGACGACCCGCTCGGCAGCCTTGACGACACAGGTGGTGTCGTCCATGACGACGACGGCGCCGGAGCCGAGCATCGACCCCGCCTGGCCGGTGTCGCCTTTGGTGATCGGAAGGTCGAGGTGCTCTTCGGGATTGAACCATGGAGCGGATGCGCCGCCGGGGATCCACATCTTGAGCTCGCGGTCGCCGGGGATGCCGCCGCCGACGTCGTAGATGAGCTCTCGCCATGTGATCCCGTGGGGAAGCTCATAGTTGCCCGGCTTGTTGACGTGCCCGGACAGCGAGGTCATGAACGTGCCGGTGTCGTCGCCGTGGCCGAGCGCCCGATAGGCCTCGACTCCCATCTCGAAGATGTGCGGGATGTTGGCCATCGTCTCGACGTTGTTGACGATGGTCGGCATCATGTAGAGGCCCTTGGCGGCCGGGAAGTACGGCGGTTTCAGCCGTGGCTCGCCGCGCTGGCCCTCGAGTGAGTTGATGAGGGCGGTCTCCTCGCCACAGATGTAGGCACCACCACCCAGATGAACCGTCAGTTCGAGGTCGTAATCGGACCCGAAGATCCCCTTCCCGAAGTATCCCTTGGCGTAGGCCTCGTCGACCGCCTCCTGGAGCCGTCGGGCGGGTTTGGGATACTCACCTCGGATGTAGACGAAGGCGTGATGGACCTCGTTGGCGATCGCCGTGATGATCACTCCTTCGAGCATCTGGTGCGGATCACGCTCCAGCAGTTGGCGATCTTTGAAAGTGCCCGGCTCGGACTCGTCGCCGTTGACGACGAGATACGCAGGGCGCGCCGGTGCGAGGAAGCTCCACTTCAGGCCGGTCGAGAAGGCGGCTCCACCCCGCCCAAGCAGACCGGACTCCTTGACGGTCTCGACCAGTTCGTCGCGAGTCTTCGATACCGCCGTGCGTGCCTGGACGTAGCCACCGGTCGCCTCGTACCGCTCGATCGTGTGACTGTCGGTCGGATGGTCTTCCATCCGCTTGGTGATGACCTTCGGGTAGTTCACTCGGTGTCCTTCGCAACGGTGCCGTAGGGTTCGAATGCTGGATAGGGGCCGGGCGCGCTCGCATCGGATGGCAGGGCCCAGTCGAAACTCCGCTGCCCACCGAACAGCTCCTGCATCTCATCGGTGTTCACGGCGTCCGGTCGAGCCTTCTTCAGCCACCGGATGAGCTCCCGACCCTTCTCGGCGGTGATGCCCTCGATCAACTCGTAGTTCACCTGACAGGCGACGGCTCCTCCGCACGCTCCGATGCACTCGGCGTGCTCCACCGATATCAAGCCCTCTGGATCGGTCTCACCGTGCGGGACCCCCGATTCGTCCTCGATTGCGGCGAGCACCTCGTCGCTTCCGAGAAGCATGCAAGAGATCGACGTGCAGAGCGATACGAGGTACTTGCCGGTGCGCTCGCGCTTGTACATCGTGTAGAACGATGCGACGGACTGGACCTGGGCGGGGGTGATGCCGACCCATTCGGCGACCTCGGCCATGCCTTCTTCGGTGAGCCATCCGTCCTCGGCCATCGCCAGGTACAGCAGCGGCATGACGGCGGAGCGCTTCTCGGGGTACTTGGCCAGGATCTCCTTGGCACGTGACTGGGTGGCTTCGGACCAGATGCTCATCGGCCCGGATTGTAAGAGTCCCCGGGACCCCACACGAAACCAACCGGACCTCACCGGTTCTCGATTGCTCGGCGGGTCGCGTGAACGCGATCGGCCAGTCGACTCATTGCGATCTGACCTGTGAACCTTGCGACCGCGACCGCTCCGGCGCGAGGGTCGTGACATGGCTCGTACGCTGATCGCCGGTTTGTTGCTCGTCGCGCTGGTTGCACCCGTCGCTCCGGCCGCGGCCGGCCAAGCGGAGACGCCCGATTCGCCGACTCCGCTGGTGCTGTTCTGGGGCGACGGCTGCCCGCACTGCGAGGCCGAATGGGAGTTCCTGAGCGAGCTCGGCTCTACATATCCGGATCTCGAGATCGTCGACTACGAGGTCTGGCACAGTGACGCGAACCGGCGGTTGTTCGCCGACGTGCTCGCCAGACGAGGCGAAGAGGTGTCCGGTGTACCCACGACACTGTTCGGCGACGACATGTGGGTCGGGTTCAACGACTCCGTCGCCGGACAGATCGAAGCCGCAGTCGAGGCCGGATTCGCCGGAGTAGAGGCCCCCGCATCCACGGCCGAAACGATCGATCTCCCGCTGTTCGGAGAGCGGGACGTCGGCTCGACCTCGTTGTTCGTCAGCACCCTGTTGATCGCATTCGTCGACGGCTTCAACCCGTGCTCGCTGTGGGCGCTGTCGATCCTGCTGGCGCTCGTACTGCGTACCGGGTCCCGGCGCCGGGTGATCGCCGTCGGAACCACGTTCCTGGTGGTGACTGCAGGCCTGTATGCGTTGTACATCGTCGGGTTGTACAGCGTGCTCGAACTGGCTGCTCACGCGACGTGGATCAGAGCAACGATGGCCGCGATCGCGCTGACATTCGGACTGATCAACGTCAAGGACTTCTTTGCCTTCAAGCGAGGGCCCAGCCTGACGATCTCCGATCGCGCCAAGCCGAAGCTGTACCAACGGATGCGGACCGTGGCCGACGACAAGCCGATCCAGACGGTGCTCGCCGGCACGGTCGTCCTCGCCACCGGCGTGTCGCTTCTCGAGACACCGTGCACCGCCGGATACCCGCTCCTGTGGACCGACCTCGTCACCCGCCAAGGTGTCGCAACCTCCACCGCCGTGGCGCTGTTCGGCGTCTACATGGTGGTCTTCCTGCTCGACGAGTTCGCCGTCTTCGGCACCGCCGTGGTTGCGATGCGGGCGGCGAAGCTGGAAGAGCGCCACGGCCGTGCGCTGAAGCTGGTGAGTGGAACCCTGATGATCGTGCTGGCAGCCGTGCTGATCCTCGCCCCCGACCTGATGCAGAACCTCG
>CBDTXZ010000023.1:0-26181 GCA_965364515.1 uncultured bacterium | reverse complement strand
CGGCGAGGAAACGCTCGAGGAAGTCGTTGTACTCGGTGTCGGCCGGCTCCAACAGCTCAACCGTCATGCCCTCGGTGCCTCTGCCGATGCGAACCTGCATCGAACGGAGTCCAGCCTTCGGGGTCTGTCCGCCGCCGATCACGAGGCCGCCGAGGCCACCGGTCAAGACACGAAGACCCTCACGATGATCCGCAACCCCGATCGCCACGTGATCCAGTTTCACGCCTCACGCCTCACGCAACACGCCTCTCCCGTCGAGTCCAGCACTCCCGGCCGGAAGCCGGAAGCCGGGCGCCGAGAGCCCGCTTCACATTCTCTCGATAACGGCGTCGGCGAACTCCGAGGTCTTGACCTCGGTGGCGCCCTCCATCAGGCGGGCGAAGTCGTAGGTGACGATCTTGTCGCCGATGGCCGCTTCCAGGCTTTCGACGATCAGATCTGCCGCTTCGCCCCACCCGAGATATCGGAACATCATCTCGCCAGAGAGGATGACCGAGCCAGGGTTCACCTTGTCCTGACCGGCGTATTTGGGCGCCGTGCCATGGGTCGCCTCGAAAACGGCCACGCCGGTGTCGTAATTGATGTTGCCGCCGGGCGCGATCCCGATCCCGCCGACCTGGGCCGCCAACGCGTCGGAGATGTAGTCACCGTTGAGGTTCATCGTCGCGATGACGTCGTAGTTCGCCGGTCGCGTCAGGATCTGCTGGAGCATCGCATCGGCGATGACATCCTGCACCAGGATCTTGTCTCCCGGGTTCCCACCCGACTCCTCCCAGGACACGGTCTCGTCCGAGAACTCGTCCTTGGCGAGCTCGTAGCCCCAGTTGCGGAACGCCCCCTCGGTGAACTTCATGATGTTGCCCTTGTGCACCAACGTCACTGACTTGCGGCCGTTGGCGATGGCGTACTTGATCGCCGCACGGATGAGCCGCTTGGAACCGGTGATCGAGATGGGTTTGATCCCGATGCCGGAGTCCGGCCGAATCTCCCAGCCGAACTCGGTCTCGAGGAACTCCAACAGCTTGGCAGCGCCCTCGGAGTTCGCCTCCAATTCCTTGCCGGCGTAGACGTCTTCGGTGTTCTCACGGAAGATCACCATGTCGACTTGTCCCGGGTTCTTCACCGGCGATGGGACTCCGTTGAACCAGCGGACCGGCCGAACGCAGGCGTAGAGGTCGAGCGTCTGACGCAGGGCCACGTTGAGGCTGCGGATGCCTCCACCGACCGGTGTGGTGAGCGGACCCTTGATGCCGACCAGATACTCCGAGAAGGCATCGACGGTCTCGTCGGGCAGCCACGAGCCGGTGGCGTTGAAGGCCTTCTCGCCGGCCAGCACCTCTTTCCATGCGATCTTCTTCGCCCCGCCATACGCCTTCTCGACCGCGGCGTCGAAGACCCGCACCGATGCCGCCCAGATGTCGGGCCCAATCCCGTCGCCTTCGATAAAGGGGAGGATCGGATCGTCCGGTACGGACAGTCCGTCTGCGGTCATCGTGATGGCGGTACCCATGGCGTCAACTCCGTTCGATACGTCGGTCGTTCGAGCGTAGCTCACAGCTGGACGGCGTCACATCCGGTTGGGGGTGCTTCCCCGGGTCTGATCGATCGCCTCGAGGAGGCGCCGGGGAACGCCCGATTGGTGCCTTGAGTTCCCTCACGGCGCTGAACCCGCTCAGGTCGAGAAGGACCTTCCAGGAGCAGGCGGAATGGACCGGGCCGTCGCCTGGAACGTATCGATCCCACTCCTCGGATGTGAGGTCTCGACCCACGAAATCGCACGCCCGTTCGATCCACCGACCGGGCTCGAGATGCAGTTCCAGAAGGCGGCTACCGCTCGTCACCCAGACCGTTCCCTTGTCTGTGTCGAACCAAGGAGCGGAGTATTCGGTGTCGTTCGTCACCGTCCACAGGTTGCCGATCATCTCCCCGGTGCCGACGTCCCACCAACCTACGGCTCCGTCGCTTCGGACCCCCACGAGCTGAGATCCATCCGACGAGAAGGTCAAACCACGGAGCACACCGGCACCTGCGAGCTCTGAGACTGCTCCCGTCTCGGGCTCGACCAGAACTCCACCGCTCAGTCCCCCGACTGCGAGAACTCCGGAGTCGTGGCCGGCGGCCAGGATCGGGAACCTGACACCGGTGCGGATCTCCCCGACATGACCCCGATCGACAGCGGGTCGAACCCGACCTCGAATGGTCGGATCGTGAGGGATTCCGTCCATCCGATCGTGTGGGCGACGGCGACCTCTCCCGATGCCTCATAGGCGAATCAGCGTGTCGGTTGCTCTCTGTCCGCTGGATTCGCTCATCTGGCCTTTGATCGGTCCCGGCATCGTGGACGATCGACGTTACAGAGAGGTCACAGCCCGCGTCCCCCGGGCCGCGACGATCCGAAACGCGGTTGTGAACGATCGATGAACTCACCGCAGGTCGGGATGGATCTGGATTCGCCTTTTGGTTTCCGATCGTGCACCGACCAAAGAGAGCCGAACATGAAACACCTGCTGCAAAGACCCTCCGTCCGAGCTCTGCTCGCCGTTGGCCTGATCGTGCTGGGCGCCGCCGGCTGGTGGCTCGGCTCACCGCTCTTCATCGACGACGAAGTCGACGAGGCGTTCCCCCTGTCGGCGACCGCCATCGTCCCCGACGACATGACCCGAGATGAGGTCGAGACCGAGATGGAAGACGCAGCGGAGTCCCCGGTGGTGATGGAGGACGAGCCGATGCCGGCAGTGGGGACAGAGCCGGCAGGCCCGATGCCGCTGCTCACCGGATCGTTCCAGGGCGCCGACGACTTCCACCAGGGATCGGGCACCGCAACCGTCTACGAACTCGAGGATGGGTCCAGGGTGCTCCGGTTCGAGGACTTCGAGGTCACGAACGGACCCGACCTGCATGTGCTGCTCGTTCCCGACGGCGATCCCTCCGATCGCGACGACCTGACCGGATATGTCGACCTGGGGAGCCTCAAGGGCAATGTCGGCAACCAGAACTACGAGATCCCGAACGACATCGACATCTCCGCATTCGGCAGCATCGTCATCTACTGCGAACCGTTCCACGTGCTGTTCGCTTCGGCGTCACTGACACCGTGATGATCGACGCCTCCCGTCGCCACGCCGCGTCAACGAATCAACCCCGGGTCAGGGGGCGGAAACGCTGATCGACGTCCCGTCCGAATCGCCGTCCGGATCGTGGTTCGCTCCGGCTTCGTAGACGACATCGGTGCCGTCGATCTGGGTCACCATGAACGTGGCTTCCGCCTTGTTGCCCTTCAGGTTGGCCTTGGCGACCTCGCAGGTCCCTGCGACTCCGGTCACACACGAGGCGCCGCCCCGGGCGGCACCGCCCCATGTCCCGGAAACGGTGACCCCGGCGACCGCAGAGTCGCCGGAGTCATGGACCGAGACGACCACCGACGCCTCCCAACGGTTGCGCGGTGCCGAGACAGAGGCACCGTCGAGGTCCCCGACGTGAACGGAGACCGTGGGCGGCGGCGTCGACTCCTCGACGGTGATCGTTGCGGTGTCGCTGCCGGTTCCACCCTTGCCGTCGCTCACGGTCAACACCGCGTCGTACACGCCGGGGCTCAGGTCGAGCGTCGTGACCGCCTCGGTGCTCGAGCCCGTCCCCCAATCCCATGCGTAGCTGAGCGGATCTCCATCCGGGTCGAACGATGCGGTCCCATCGAGCACAACGTTTGCCGTGCCGGTGTCGTCGGCAGTCACCACCTGATCTCCACCCGCCACGGCCACCGGCGCGCTGTTCGGGGGAGGCTCTCCGGTCGTCCAGGTGTAGCCGGCGTCCCAGCTGACTCCGGCGAGTACCTGTTGACCGGCGACGTTCGGATGGAAGTAGTCGATCGTCGAAAGCTGGCTCAACACGAACGGATACCCGAAAACCACACCACCGTCGTAGTGACAGGATCCGGTGTACTCGGCGCACTCCGCCGACAGTGCCGCATTGAAATCGATCACTCGTTGCCTGACGGTCTGCCTGCGTTCCACGTCGGCCTGCTGGGTGCTTCGCGGTGACTCCAACATCGACTGGCAGATGCCGTAGAGCCACCAGGTGAACCGGGCCGAACCGCTGGCACTACCGACCTCCCAGAGCCGATAGATGTCCGGGATGCTCACGACATACACGTCTGCATTCGGGGCCACCCCTGCGATCGTGCCCAATGCCGTCTCGATGTCCAACCTGAAGTCCGCCACGGGCGTCATCTGCGCCACCGTGTCGGTGCACGCATCGTTCGCTCCGACCAGCACCGTCACGTAGTCGGTGTCAGGAGCGATGCCAGACGCTTGCGTTGCGAGGTCGGCCGCGACCGCCCCGGTCACTGCCAGGTTGTCGGTGCGCACGGCGGATCCGGTGAGTCCTCCGAGCCGCACGGCATGACTGTCCACCGCGGACCCGGTGCTCCACGAGTTCTCCGGGCAGTCGTTGAGTAGGCCACAGTTGCTGTGGAACGCTCGGGTGATCGAATCGCCGAGTGCAGCCATCGTCGACGGCGCCGGCGTCGGCTCGCTCTCAGCGAGAGATGTGCCCGCACCTCCGAACGTGAGCAACAAGGACAGAACCAGGACCAGCGATCGCCGAGACATCTCCACCTCCGATGATCCCGAAACTACACGGGCCAACCGCTCGGTGGGTGTTCGCCGAGCCATCGCTCCGCGACATCGTCGATCGCCGGCTACTCCCGCGAGCCAGATGCCCTTTCGGCGGCGGTCACGGTGTTCGACATCAGCATGGCGATCGTCATCGGGCCGACTCCGCCCGGCACCGGCGTGATCGCGCCTGCGACCTCGACGACCGACTCGAAGTCGACGTCACCGACGAGCCCTTCGTCGGTGCGGTTGATGCCGACATCGATCACGGTCGCCCCCGGCTTGACCCATTCCGAAGTGATCATCTCGGGCCTGCCGACTGCGGCGACGAGGATGTCGGCCCGTCTGCAACGCTCCTGGAGGTCGACGGTCCGGGAGTGGGCGAGCGTCACCGTGGCGTTGCGGTGCTTGCTGCCGAGAAGAACGGCGAGCGGGCGCCCGACGAGAAACGAACGCCCCACGACCACCACATCGGCACCCTCCGTCTCGATGTCGTAGTGATCGAGGATCCTCAGCACTCCGGACGGCGTGCACGGAGCAAAGGTCGGACGGTCGAGCAAGAGATATCCGAGGCTTTGGGGGTGGAGTCCGTCTGCGTCCTTTGCAGGGTCGATGAGTTGAACGGCGGCCTCGCCGTCCAGGCCATCGGGCAGAGGGAGTTGCAGCAAGATCCCATGGACGCGTTCGTCCGCCGACAGCTCCGAGATCAAGGCCTCGACCTGATCCTGGGTCGAATCTGCGGGCAGCTCGTGGTGATAAGACGTGATCCCGACCGCCTCGGCCGTCCGACGCTTGCTGCGGACATAGACGTGCGATGCCGGATCATCGCCGACCAGCACCGTTGCCAGCCCCACCGGAGAACCGAGCGCCTCGACTCGCGCCGCCACCTCCTCCTTCACCGCCGCCGCAACGGCCTTGCCATCCAAGATCAATGCGCTCATGTCTGCCTCCCTGTGGGCAGAGCTCTCACGTGGCACTGAGGAGGGACAGCCGTCTTGCTTCGTATCACGTCGCAGCCGAGCACGTGCGGGCTTCTGTCGAGCGGCGCTACGAGCAAGGCTCGCCTCCCGCATGCAGATGAGATGGCCGAGGCGAGAGGCGTGAGACGTGATGCGTGAGGCGGGAGGCGTGGGGTGAGCATCAGTGCCTGAACTGCCTCTCGCCGGTCAACACCATGGCGAGCCCGAGTTCGTTGGCCCTGGCGATGACCTCGTCGTCGCGAATCGATCCGCCAGGCTGGACCACGACCGCGACCCCGGCGTCGGCTGCCACGTCGATTCCGTCGGGAAACGGAAAGAACGCGTCGCTGGCCAACGCGCCGCCCCTCCCCCGTCCGTCTGCCTTGTCCCTGGCGATCTCGGACGCCTCCACCCGGTTCTGCTGGCCTGCACCGATTCCCCAGGCCGTGGAGTCCTTGGCGATCACGATCGCATTCGACGTGGTCGCCCCACACACCCTCCAGGCGAACACGGCGTCTCGCATCTCCTCGGCGGTGGGTGCGCGATCGGCGACGCTGCGCCACTGCGCGGGCTCGGAGACGAATCCGTACTGGGACTGCACCAGCCATCCGGCAGAGATCGGCCGCAGATGCAGTGGTGAAGCCTGTGACACCGGCCCCTGGAACACACGGGTGTTCTTGCGACGACCTGCGATCGCCTCCACCGCACCGGCATCGAACGCAGGTGCCACGATCACGTCGGCCTGAGCCGCAGCCACGATGCGCTCGGTCGTGGCGGCATCCACGGGTTGACTGAACGCCACGATGCCCCCGAACGCAGAGCGCGGGTCGCACTCGTACGCCTGCTGGTAGGCGTCGGCGAGCGCCGGCGCCGAGGCCGCTCCACAGGCATTTGCGTGCTTGACGATCACGACGCTCGGCTCTCCGGTGACTGCCGCGAGATCATGCACGAGCGCCCATGCGGCATCGGCATCGAACACGTTGAGATAGGAGGCGGCCGGGCCGTTCAACTGGACCGCCTCGTCCCACCATGTGACCCGGTCGGGTTCGTGGAACAGCCCTGCCGTCTGATGGGGGTTCTCGCCGTATTTGAGCGGCGTCGGGTCGCGCTCGAGAGCCACGACGACCCGATCCGGGAAGTCCGATTCGAGACCCTCGAGCCAGTTGACGATGGCAGCGTCGTAGGCGGCGGTGTGGAAGAACGCCTCCCTGGCGAGGGTGCGTCGAAGCCCGCTGTCGAGCCCGCCGGCTTCGATGGCAGCCGCCACCGCTCCGTATTGCTCGGGCGACGTCACGATGCCCACCCAGCGATGGTTCTTCGCAGCTGCCCGCACCATGGCCGGGCCACCGATATCGATCTGCTCGATGATCTCGGACTCGGTCGAATCCAGCTTGGCGACCGTCTGCCGAAAGGGATAGAGGTTGGAGACGACGAGTTGGAACGGGGTGATGCCCTGCGCATCCAGGTCACGTTGGTGCCCCTCCTGAGACAGGTCGGCGAGGATGGCACCGTGGATCTTGGGATGGAGCGTCTTCACCCGCCCACCGAGGATCTCGGGTGAATCCGTCACGTCGGCAACTCGGGTGACCGGGAGCCCGGCGCGGGAGAGTGCGTCGGCGGTCCCACCCGAAGACACGAGCTCGACACCGGCCGCCGCCAGTCTCGAGGCGAAGTCGATCAGTCCGGTCTTGTCCGACACGGATACGAGTGCCCGCTTGACCTCGATCATCTCTGCTCCACTGCTCCAGTCACGTACTCGGCGACGACTCGAGGGTAGAGGCGATGTTCGATGGCCTGGATACGGGTGTGGAGCGACTCGACGTCGTCACCCGGGTCGATGGTGACCGCCTCCTGGGCGAGAATCGGCCCGTGATCCACCAACTCGTCCACCACGTGGATCGTCACGCCCGTGACCTTCACGCCGTGGTCGAGGGCCTCCTCCACCGCATGCGCTCCGGGGAACGACGGGAGCAGGGACGGATGGATGTTGAGGATTCTGTCGGGGAAGCGCTCGACGGCCCCGGGTGCGAGGATCCGCATGAAGCCGGCGAGCACCACGAACTCGCACCGATTGGCCTCGATGACATCGCACACGGCGGCCGTGAACTCGCCCCGATCGTCGAATTCCTTCCAGTCGACCACGTGGGTGTGGAGCCCCATCGCCGACGCCTTGGCCAGTCCTGGGGCATCGGGGCGATCCGAGATGACGATGCCGATCTCGAAGTCCGAATGGTCTGCGCCGTAGGTGGCGATCGCCACCATGTTGGAGCCCGAACCGGAGATGAGGACTGCGATGCGTGTCGGGGTCATGGAGGTGCGGGAGTGTAGGGGGCGCCTCGGGTGGCGAATCTGTCAGGGCTCGTGCTTAGGCTTGCCCTCTGTGACTGCACCCGGCCCACCTCGACTCGGACGTTCCGTCGTGGTCGATGCGGGAGCGCAGCCTCCGCCGGAATGGGCCGACTGCGACCGCATCACGATCGACGAGGCTTTGTTGCGCAACCGCGCACGTTTGCAGACAGTCGTGGCCGAGGCGCAGCGGCGCTACGTGCACCGAACGCCGACCGTCTACGAGCTGGCGGTTCGCCAGGATGCGCTCTCGGCGCCGCAGACCACCAACGCCCCACCGTTCGAGCTCGGTTCGGACTTCTCCTTTCTGGAAGAGCGGCTTGCCAAGTGCGTGTGGCACAACTCGTACGACGCTCGACGCGATCCGCCGGTCTGGTGGTGGGCGCACAAGGCGGCGGCCCGGATCGGCGTCGAGGTCGGTGGCACGGCCGATGCGACCACCCGCGACGGCACCGAGATCTGGATCGACGGCGGTCCGAGGGAACCACTCGAGCTCACGTACGTCGTGCACCACGAGTCGGTGGATCTCGGAAACCTCCGCTACGTCCCGAGCGCCACCGACCCCTCTGATCCGCTGGCACCCGACCAGTTGGAGGCGGTCTCACACCGCGTCGGGCCGGCGCGGATCATCGCGCCTGCCGGTTCGGGAAAGACCAGGGTGCTCACGTCGCGATTGCGACACCTGATCGACGATCGAGAGATCGAGCCGGCGACCATCACGGCAGTCGCATACAACCGGCGCGCTGCCGAAGAGATGATCGAACGAATCCCAGACGGTCGGCGGCTGAACATCCGAACCATCCATGGCCTTGGGTGGGCCATCCTCCGTTCTGCGAAGCCGCATCTGAACCTGATCGGCGAACGGGAGCAACGTCGCAGGCTCGAACCGTTGGCGACGGCTCCGCCCCGAGCGAACACCGACGTGATCGGCCCCTATCTCGAAGCGCTCGGCGCCGTTCGGATCGGTCTGTCGGAGCCCTCGTCCGTCGAGGCGGAACGCGACGACGTCCCCGGATTCACCGACACCTTCCGGCGGTACCGGGACGCCCTCGACCGAAACGGAGAGGCCGATCACGACGAGCAGATCTACGGGGCGATCGAGGCACTCTGCGCCGATGCGGAGCTGAGAGCCCACTGGCAGCGACAGTGCCGTCATCTTCTCGTCGACGAGTTCCAGGATCTGACCCCGTCCTACGTGCTGCTGCTCAGGCTTCTGGCCGCCCCGGGCATGGAGGTCTTCGGCGTCGGCGACGACGACCAGGTGATCTACGGATACGCCGGAGCGGACCCCAGATTCCTTCTCGAGTTCGAGGCGCTGTTCCCTGGTGCGGGCTCGCATGCGCTCGAGGTCAACTACCGGTGCCCTCGCGACGTGGTGGATGGAGCCGCCTCCCTGCTGGCCTACAACGTGCGACGGGTGGACAAGTCGATCCGGGCTGTCGCCGGCGCTCCCGAGGACGGCCTCGAGGTGGTGTCTGCGCCGGGAGACCAGCTCGGAAAGCGTGCGCTGGAGCGCATTCAAGAGGTGATCGATGCCGGAGCCCACCCCGCCTCGGTCGCGGTCCTGGCTCGCGTCAACTCGAGCCTCATCCCCATCCACGTCGCGCTTGCCGAAGCGGACATCGCCTTTCAGTCACCGATCACCACATCGGTCCTCGATCGCACCCTGCTGAGGGCCACCCTCGCCTGGATCCGGGTGGCGCTGCGTCCCGAAGCGATGTCTCGCAACGACCTCTTCGAGATCGTGCGGCGGCCAGGCAGGGGCATCACACGTCTGCTCAGCGACTCGATCGGGCGGCGCCGGGGACCATTCCATGTCGACGATCTCGTGACGATGGGGCGCGACCTCGACGGGCGCCGCCGCGCGAACTGGGATGGCTTCTGCGAGGACATCCTCCTCGCTGCGCGCCATGCGACGACGACACCAGGCCTGCTCGACGTGCTCGCCTCGCGTGTCGGCCTCGATCGGGCCGCATCTGCGCTGGACGCTGGGCGGACTCGGGCGGACCGGTCGGCCCAGACCGACGACCTGGCGGCGCTGCGCAGGGTCGCCGCCATGGAACCGGACCCGTCGAACTTCGAACCGTGGCTCCGTGAGAGACTCGCTCGACCGAGCCAGCCGGGAGGAGTGGTTTTATCGAGCGTCCACCGGGTGAAAGGGCTCGAATGGGACCATGTGCTCGTGTTCGGGGCAGACCGCGGAACGATGCCTCACGACCTCTCGGACGACGTCGAAGAGGAGCGCAGGGTGTTCCACGTTGCGCTCACACGGGGGCGAGCGTCCGTGACCGTGCTGGTCGACGAGTCCAGGCCGTCGAGATTCCTGACCGAGCTCGACGGAACCGCTCCGCTTCCGTCCGACGAACCCGAACCCGAGAAGCCGTCATCCCGTCCGCGTTCACAGACCAAGGACGGGATGTTCGTCACGGTGGGAGACGTGATCACCGTCACCGGCGGCTACACGGGCTCGGTCGACGAGGTCTTGACCACGGGCGTTCTGATCAGGCTCGAATCCACCGGGGCGACGATGGCGGTTCCGTGGGGCGAGCCGGTCACGAAGAACGGTGCCAAGGGCCGGCTCAGCCCTGGCTCGGGACCCGCCGACCCCGACCTCGTCGATCGCCTCAAGCAATGGCGGATCACCCAGGCCACCGCTCAGGGCGTTCCTGCCTATGTGATCTTCAACGATGCCACCCTCGAGGCGCTGGCGGCACGACGGCCATCGTCGGGCTCGGCGCTCCTCGACATCCCCGGAATCGGGCCCGCCAAGCTCGAGGCCTACGGAGAGGACCTCCTGGATCTGCTCGCCGAGTGACCATCACCGCAGGTGGTGTTCGAGGGCATCCGCCAGCGCCTCGTAGTCCTCGATCGTGTTGTAGAGCTGGGCGGAGATCCGCACGACCCGATGTGGGCTCTCCGGGAAGGCGAAGACCGGCACCTCTATGCCGTGTGACTCGAGGATCGCTCCGCTCAGCGGATCGATGAACCCGGGGCTCGGCTCCGACGCATTCGGCAGCCGAACGGTCGCCATCGATCCGATCAACTCGTCTGGCACGGGCGCTTCCCCGGCGAGCCGTTCGAGGAGGATGCGCCGTCCAGCGAGGGCCATCGCTCTGTTCGACTCCATCACTTCGTGCCAGCCCCCTGGGAGCGCCGCACCCATGCATTCGATCGCTGCGGGAACACTCAGGAACGCCGACGGATCGTCGGTCCCCGTCCAGTCGAACAGCTTGCGAAAGCGGCTGCGATCTGTGCGCCGGTCATTCCACCCGTGCGACACCACGAGCGGCTCGATCTCTCCGCGATAGGGGCTCGCGACACGGAGGAACGCCGAGCCGTGGGGAGCGCACATCCATTTGTGACAGTTCCCGACGTAGAAGGCGGCGTCGAGCTCATCGAGGTCGAGCGCGACCATCCCGGGTGCGTGGGCGCCGTCGACGAGGGTCGGGATCCCGGAGCGGGCGAGCTCAGCGACCAGCCTCTCGACGGGGAGGGTCATCGCAGTCTGCGAGGTCACGTGATCCAGCACGACCAGTCTCGTTTTCGAGGTGACACCGGCCAGCACGGCGTCGACGAGGGCGACTCGCGAGCGGGTGGGGAACGACAGTATCACCTCACGAATCACCGCACCCGAGCGGCCTGCCATCGCGTCGAGGGCATTGCGACAGGCGTTGTACTCGTGATCGGTGACCAGTACCTCCTCGCCGGGTGACAGTCTGCGCTCGAACATCGCCAGCACCGTGTTGACCCCGGTGGTGGTGTTGTCGATCCAGGCGATCGACTCAGGATCCGATCCGACGAACGCAGCGAGCGCAACTCGGGCGGCATCCATCCTCCCCTCGAGTTCACGCGCCATGAAGCCGGTTGGGTTGGCTGCGATCTCTGCGCGTATCTCCGTCTGACGGTCCCCGACCTCGCGAGGCACCGCTCCGAAGGCGCCGTGATTCAGGTGCCTGATCGACGGATCGAGTTGCCACTCCATCACGAGGACGATACGTCGGTCGGCGCACCGCCGCCGTCGACCCGGGCGGTAGGGTGGAGCCATGTACGAGGCTCGCGACACCATCAGAGACTTCGAGCGGAACCGACGGCTTCTCCGGTCCCAGGCAGAGGGCCTCAGTCACACCCAGAGCCTCCTCCAGCCGCCGGCAGGCAACTGCTTCAATTGGGTGCTCGGTCACATCGTCGTCCATCGCGACAAGGTGATCTCGGCGTGCGGAGGCAGGCCGGTCATGGACGACGCCCAGACCGCCCGCTACCAGAACGAATCCGACCCGGTCACCGCCGACGGCGAGGATGTCGTTGCCTTCGATGTCCTTCTCGAGCTCCTCGATGCGTCACAGGAGCGACTCGCCGAGGCGGTGGCGTCAGCCGATCTCACCGAGCTCCAGTCGGTGGGCGACCGGGAGGTGCCTCTGTGGAAACGGATCCACTTCTGGTACTTCCACGACACCTACCACGCCGGGCAGACCGAACTGCTCCGGGGTCTCGCCGGATTCACCGACAAGGTCATCTGAGTCGATCAGGAACGGGACTCGGGTTCCTGTTCGCTGGTGAGGTCGATCACAGATCGCTCCGACGAGGGGAAGAGCGGCTCGACGTCGATCTCGATCCAGATACCGTCGGCTTGATCGTCGTCGGCGGGCTCGATGGCGCCCGCCGAGGTCGCGGAACCGAGCGGCGGAAGCGGCGACACGATCTCACTGGATCGGAACATGGACAGCCAGAGCATGCGGATGACGACGAACACCACCGCTCCGCCGATGATCCACATGATCGCCTGAACGAAGTCCATCTGCGCCTCGCTCCCCCGGGAGCGTGACTCGGCGACGTGAGGCATCGGCCTGGGAGTGCGGCGACGGGTCCTCGTATGACGACCCCCGCGATCGCCGACCCCCTCGCTCCCACTTGACATCTTGCCCGACCACTGTGAGTGGTTCAAGGAGATTCTGGCTCGCTGAACCTTCCGGGGGAGGGCGGTATCAGGCGGGGCGGACCAGGAGTGGTGGATGGGTCGCCCCAACCCCCGTCACTCTCCGAGCGCCTGCACCATGGCTCGACCCATGTCCGTCGGGGTCGGGGCGACGACGATGCCGGCCTGCTGCATCGCCTCGATCTTGGCGGCCGCAGTGCCCTTTCCTCCGGAGATGATCGCACCGGCGTGACCCATGCGCTTCCCAGGGGGAGCGGTCGTGCCTGCGATGAACCCGGCGACGGGCTTGTTCATCTCGCGCTGGACGAACTCCGCCGCCTCCTCCTCGGCCGTGCCACCGATCTCACCGATCATGATGACACCCTCGGTGTCGTCATCGTCGTTGAACATCCGCAACACATCGACGAAGTTGGTCCCGTTGACCGGATCGCCTCCGATCCCGACGGCCGTGGTCTGGCCGAGCCCGAGCCGGGTCAGCTGGTGCACCGCCTCGTAGGTGAGCGTTCCGGAACGTGACACGACGCCGATCTTGCCGGGCTGGTGGATGTAGCCGGGCATGATCCCGATCTTGCACTCGCCGGGCGTGATGACTCCGGGACAGTTCGGACCGACGAGACGCGAGGACTTGTCGGCGAGATACCGCTTGGCCTTCACCATGTCGGCCACGGGGATGCCTTCGGTGATGCAGATGATCAACTCGAGCCCCGCTTCGGCCGCCTCCATGATGGCGTCGGCGGCGAACGGTGGCGGCACGTACACCACCGACGCGGTGGCACCGGTCGCATCGACCGATTCACGTACCGTGGCGTGGATAGGGATCTCGACCTCGTAGGTGTCGGGTCGGCCGGGAACACCGGAATGATCCGTCTCGCCGGTAAAGGTGTGTGTTGTTCCCGCCTTCGACGGGTGGACGGCGCCGACCATCTGAGTTCCGTAGGCGATCGCCTTGTCGGTGTGGAACTCACCGGTCTTGCCGAGTCCCTGGATGATGACCTTCGTGTCTTTGTCGATGAGAATGCTCAACGGTTGTCCTTCCGGCGTGAGACGTGCAACCTGGGAGTTACGGCGCTGCTCATGACGCCAGCTCCACGATCTTCTGGGCACCGTCCTTCATGTCCACCGCCGTGATGACATCGACGTCGGACTCGTCGATGATCTGGCGCCCGAGCTCCACGTTGGTCCCTTCGAGCCGCACCACGAGGGGGACCTCGAGACCGACCTCTTTGACGGCCTCGACGATGCCGGTTGCGATGACGTCACACTGCATGATCCCGCCGAAGATGTTCACGAAGATCCCCTTGACGTTCGGATCGGCAGTGATGATCCGGAACGCCTTGGCGACCTGTTCGGCATTGGCACCCCCACCGACGTCGAGGAAGTTGGCCGGCTCGCCACCCACGTGCTTGATCGTGTCCATCGTCGCCATCGCCAGGCCGGCACCGTTCACCAGACACCCGATGGTGCCGTCGAGCGTGATGTACGACAGGCCGCTCTCCTTGGCTTCCAGCTCTGCAGGATCCTCTTCGCTCTCGTCTCGCATCGCAGCGATGTCCGGATGCCGAAAGAGAGCGTTGTCGTCGAAGGCCATCTTGCCATCGAGCGCCATCACGGCCCCGTCGGTGGTGACGACCAGCGGGTTGATCTCGATGAGGTCGGCGTCCCAGTCGACTGCGGCGTCGGTCAGCGCGGAGACGAACCGCTTGAAGTTCTTGGTGGCGTCAGGTGCCAGGCCGAGCCCGAGTGCGAGCCGGGCGGATTGGAAGGACGCGAGACCGATCGCAGGGTCGATGGTCTCCTTGAGGATCAGCTCGGGCGTCTCCTCGGCGACCTTCTCGATCTCCATCCCACCTTCGGTTGACGCCATCACGATCAGGCGACTCTGGGCACGATCCAACAACACCGAGAGATAGAGCTCATTGGCGATGTCGATGCCCTGTTCGATGTACAGGGTGTTGACCCTCTTGCCCTCGTCTCCGGTCTGGACCGTGACCAGTGTCGATCCGAGCATCTTGGAGGCGAGCTCCCCAACCTTCTCCTCTGCGGCGGCGACCCCGCCGGCGATCCCGTCGGTGACGACGTTGACACCACCGAGGTCGGGATGCTCCCGGAACCGACCCTTGCCGCGCCCACCGGCATGGATCTGTGACTTGACGACCACGACCGGATTCCCGGAATCGGAGACGAGCGGGCCGACCGCGGCGACGGCCTCATCGACGGTCGAGGCGACCTTGCCGAGCGGCACGGAGATCCCGCGCTGGGCCATCAGTTGCTTCGCCTGGTATTCGTGAATCTTCATTGCCACCTTCGCACGAGCTACGTCGCAGGACGCTAGTCGTCGTGATGGGCGACGACTTCTTCGATGCGGGGCACCTCTTCGGGATGGAACCGATCGAACGTTGCCCAGGCTCACCGCGCCGGAACGTTCTCCTCGACCCATCCGGTGATCTCCGTGAGCGGGGTCCCGGGCGTGAAGACCCCCAGCAGGCCCGCCTCGCGGAGCGCTGCGATGTCGGCGTCTGGGATCACGCCACCGCCGAACACGACGATCTCGGAGGCATCCCGGTCGGCGAGCAGCTCGACGACCTTTGGAAACAGCGACATGTGGGCACCCGAGAGCGACGACAGCCCGATTGCGTCGACGTCCTCTTGGAGCGCCGCCTCGACGATCTGCGCAGGCGTCTGGTGAAGCCCGGTGTAGATCACCTCGTGACCGGCGTCGCGCAGTGCCCGAGCGATGATCTTCGCACCTCGATCATGCCCGTCGAGCCCGGGTTTGGCGATGAGGATCCTGCGAGGCATGCCCTGGGATCGTAGCGATCTGTGGACCCACAGGACCCGTGCTGCAGGGCAGCCATGAGGGGGTCCCGTGTAATGTCGGACCCAGCAAACGTCTGGATTCTCTCATGGTCACACCACTCGAACAGGTCGCCCTCGCCGGTCAGAGCATCTGGTCGGATCAGATCTCTCGCAACATGCTCGATTCCGGCGAACTGCAGCTGCGAATCGATCGCGACGCCGTCACCGGAGTCACGTCCAATCCATCGATCTTCGCCAAGGCGATCGTGGGCTCTGCCGACTACGACGAACAACTCGGCGAGTTGAAACAGCGCGATGCCTCGGCCGAAGAGGCGATCGCTGCCCTGATGACGTCGGACATCCAGCGAGCGTGCGACGTGCTCTCCAACGTGCACCGCCGAAGCGACGGCTACGACGGCTATGTGTCGGTGGAGGTCACCCCGACTCTCGCGCACGACACCGAAGCGACGATCGCCGAGGCGCGCGAGTGGGTGAAGCGGATCGACCGGCCCAATCTCCTCGTGAAGGTCCCGGCGACCGAAGCCGGCATCCCGGCGATCAGCCAGCTGATCGGCGAGGGCATCTCGATCAACGTGACGCTCATCTTCAGCCTCGACCGGTACCGGTCCGTGATTGGCGCCTACCTGGACGGGATCGAGCGGTACGTCGCCTCCGGAGGAGATCCGTCGCGGGTGGCGTCGGTCGCCAGCTTCTTCGTCTCGCGGATGGACGTCGAAGTCGACCGGCGGTTGTCGGAGATCGGTGGTGACGCTGCGACCGCACTTCTCGGGAAGACTGCCGTGGCCAACACCCAGTTGGCCTACGAGGCGTTCCTCGAGACATTCCGGGGCGAGCGTTGGGAGCGTCTCGTGGCTGCGGGCGCCCGGATCCAGCGACCGCTGTGGGCCTCCACGTCGACGAAGAACCCCGACTATCCGGACACCTTGTACGTCCGGGAACTCGTGAGCCCACACACAGTGAACACGATGCCGCTCGAGACGATCGATGCATATCAGGACCACGGGCCACGACCAGCGCCATTCGGCCCGGAGCAGATTGCGATGGCCCATACGACGCTTCGATCGATGGCCGATGTGGGCGTCGACTACGACGACGTGATGGACGTGCTCGAAACCGAGGGGGTCGAGAAGTTCATCGCCAGTTGGGACGATCTCGTCGCGGACGTGGAGTCGCAGCTCTGACCTGATCGATCGACGGTCCTGACGCCCACCTCCGAGACTGCCTACAGTCCCTCGAATGGAAACCGGGGGAACGCTGCACATCGATCCACCCTCGACGGCGCGCCGACTGCTGATCGCCGTCCTGTGGATCCAGCTCGCACTGATGGCAGGCGACCTCATCTTCAACTATCTCGACGTCGCCGGCCACATCAGCATCCGAAGGATCTTCAACGTCGCCCGTGAGCAGAGCCTGCCCACCTGGTTTGCGTCACTGCAGGCCGGTCTCGTATCCGTGACCGCATGGGCGCTGTGGCGAATCGAGCGCAGCCGTGGATGGCTCTTCACGGCGGGCTTCTTTCTGTACGTGAGTATCGACGATGCCGCCGAGGTGCACGAGCGGGTCGCCACCGCCCTCAGCGACCGCTTCCCTTCCCTCCCGTTTCTCGCCGACTACCCCAGCTTCTCGTGGCATCTCCTCGTTGCACCGGTTCTCGCCGCCGGTTTGGCGGCGGTCGGTGCGTATCTGTGGTTCAGGATCCCAACCACCCGCACGCGCGGTCTGGTGGTCGCAGGCCTCGCCGCCTTCGCCATCTCACAGTCGCTCGACGTGCTCGAGGGCATCGACGGCCTGTTCGAGGGCTGGGCAACCGACCTCGGCGTGGCCGACTACACGGTGGGACACAGCTTCCGCGCGGTCGAGGAGCTCCTGGAGATGCTCGGCACGACTGCCCTGTGGGCGCCGATGTTGCTGAGACTCGGCGACACGATCGACGTGGAGGTTCGGCGGCGCCCGACGGCGGAAGACTGAGCGGTTCGTCAGCCGATCACTTCGAGCGGGGCCCACGCCAGCAGAAGCCGCTTCTTGCCTTCACCGTCGAAGATCACGACCGCCTCGGCTCGATCGCCGCCTCCGACGACCTCGTGCACGGTCCCGGGTCCCCACTTGTCATGGCGCACCCGATCGCCTGCAGAGATCTCGGCCGATGAGACGGTGTGGGCCGGGCCGGTCTTGGCTTCGGACCTCGCGAAGCGGTTGCGCTTCTCGGCAGCCTCGATCAGCTCCGCAGGCACCTCCTTGAGGAAACGAGAAGGCGGGTTGTAGTTCGTCGCTCCCCAGAGCGTCCGACTCCATGCCGAGGTCAGGAAGAGCTTCTGCTCCGCCCGGGTGATACCGACATAGGCCAACCGGCGCTCCTCCTCCAGTTCGGCGGGCTCACCGAGCGACCGCATGTGCGGGAAGACGCCGTCCTCCATCCCGACGACGAAGACGACCGGGTACTCGAGCCCCTTGGCGGTGTGCAGCGTCATCAGGGTGACTGCGCCGGCGCCTTCATCCAGGGCGTCGACGTCGTTGACCAGCGCCGTCTGCTCCAGGAAGACCTCGAGCCGCTCGAGCGTGTTCATCTCGTCGAAGGGTCGCTCGTCGATGATGGCCCCCTCGTTGGCCTCCTCGAACTCCTCGGCGACACTCTGGAGCTCGCGGAGGTTCTCGAGGCGCCCGAGCGCCTCGATGGTTCGCTCGGACTCGAGATACTGGGCGTACCCCGAGTCCTCGATCGCAGAGATGACGACGGCTTCGACCGATCCGTTCTGTGCGCGCTCGGAGATCAGACCCATGACGGCCAGGAACTCCTCGATTCGACGGACCGCCCCCGAATTGAGGGCATCGATCTCCTCGGCCCGCTGCAACGCCTCGAAGAACGTGATCTCGTGCCGCTGGGCGAACCGGTCGACGTGGGCGATCGTGGTGTCGCCGATCCCCCGCTTCGGCTCGTTGATGATCCGCTTGAGCGCCACCTGGTCGTCCGGGTTCACGACCGATCTGAGATAGGCGATGATGTCTTTGATCTCCCGACGCTCGTAGAAGCGCACGCTTCCGATCACCGAGTACGACACACCACGCCTGACGAACACGTCCTCGATCACGCGACTCTGGGCATTGGTCCGGTAGAAGACGGCGATGTCCGACGGGTTGTAGCCCTCGTCGACGAGCTGCTCGACCTGATCGACGATGAAGCCGGCCTCGTCGTGCTCGTCCTCTCCTTCGAACCGGACGATGCGATCACCCGGTCCCTTGTCGCTCCACAGGTGCTTCGACTGCCGGCGCGGGTTGTTGGCGATGAGAGCGTTGGCGGCGTCGAGGATGTTCGTGGTGGAGCGATAGTTCTGCTCGAGCACGATGACGCGTGCATCGGGATAGTCCTGCTCGAAGTCGAGGATGTTCCGCACGTCTGCCCCGCGCCACTTGTAGATGCTCTGATCGCTGTCACCGACGACGCACAGGTTCCGGTGGGAATCGGTGAGCATCCTCACGAGCATGTATTGGGCCTTGTTGGTGTCCTGGTACTCGTCGACCATCACGTATCTGAACCGGTTCTGGTAGTGCTCGAGAACGTCCGGAAAGGCGCCGAGCAACTCGACAGTGACCATCAGGAGATCGTCGAAGTCCATCGCCGACGCCTGGAGCAGACGTTGCTGATAGAGGCGATACACGTCGGCGACCTGCTCGTGATAGAACCCCGAGTCGGTTCTGGCGAAGCTCTCGAAATCGATCAACTCGTTCTTGGCGTTGGAGATGGCGGCCTTGAGGTTGCGCGGTGGGAATCGCTTGGTGTCGAGATCGAGGTCCTTGACGCACTGGGTGATGAGCCGGACCGAGTCGGCCTCGTCGTAGATCGAGAACCCCGAGCGGTAACCGAAGCGCGATGCGTCCCGCCTGAGGATCCGTACGCACGCAGAGTGGAACGTGGACACCCACATCTGCTTGACGGCGCCACCGACGAGCGCCGCAACGCGCTCCTTCATCTCGTTCGCTGCCTTGTTGGTGAAGGTGATCGCCATCACGGAGGCGGGCGGGACCTTCAGATCACGGATGAGATGGGCGATCCGATAGGTGAGGACGCGGGTCTTGCCCGAGCCGGCTCCGGCCACGACCACGACCGGCCCTTCGGTGGCGGCGACCGCCTCGCGCTGGACCGGATTGAGATCTCTGAAGAGTGGCGAGTCGGTGGGATCGTCTCCGATCCACTCCGGCTCGAACCATTGAGCCTGCATGACTGCGAGGTTACTCGCCCCTCCCCCCAGAATCACATGGGTGTAAGAACGCGCATTCGGCGGACCCGCAGGTTCACCGCGCTCCGTGAAGATGTGCTGTCAGCGGTCGGCTCTCAGCTGTCCGATCGACCACGGCTGAGCTGATGGCTGACAGCTGATGGCCGACAGCAGCTGCGCCGCGACCCCGGTGCCCGTGTCGGGAACCGTCAACGCGCTATTGCGCCTTCGCGACGATCGGCTTCGGCCTGGGCACGCTCGGCGAGAATGCGCTCCTGGACCTGTGCGGTCTGGGTGACCGAGAAACAGAATCGGGATCCGGTCGGAAACCGCTTCTCGTACCAGACGTCACCGCCCATGGCACGAGCCAGCTTGCGAGCGATGGGCAACCCGAGGCCGATACCGGTCGCCGATCGCGAATCGCCCTTGGAGACCTGCTCGAAGTGCTCGAAGACACGGTTCACGTCGGTCTCGTCGATACCGGAACCGTTGTCGGAGATGACGACCACGAAGTGCTCTCCGAAGGGGAAGCCCTCGATGAGCACCTGGGTACCGCCGTATTTGACGGCATTGCTGATCAGATTGCGAAGAACCTGATTGACTCGGCGAGGATCGCCGTAAGCGAGCACGCCCCCAGGGACGGAGATGTCGGCCTTCGAGGTCTTCTTGCCGTCTGCAGACGTCACGGTTCCACCCGCATCCGGGAAAGCAGCCGTGACGGCTTCGTGGACGAGGTTCGAGAGGTCGAAGACCTCAGGCCACAGTCGCAGCCGATCGGCGTCGAGGCGAGGAATGACGAGGATGTCCTCGACCAGTTCGCCGAGGATCGAGGCCTGCTCGGTGATGATCGACAGGAACTCGTCGACCTCGGGCTGGGAGATGTCCTCCCACGTTGCACCAAGCGTCTCTGCGAATCCTGCGATCGAGGTGAGCGGGGTACGGAGCTCGTGACTGACCATCGCCACGAAGTCGTTCTTGATCGTGTGAGCGTCGTCTCGCTCCATCTCGGCGCGCCGAACGTCTCTCCGCCACTTGACGGTGCTGCGGACCGCCCAGGTCAGCGCCGCGAGGCCGGTCACCGCCAGAAGCCCGCTGATGACGAGGATCAAGTCCATGGTCGGTGCAACGCTAGCTTCCCAGTCATCGAACGGCCGCCTCCTCCAGGAGCCTCCGCAGCGACGTGAGCAACGCTCCGCGCCTCAGGTCGTACTTGTCGATGTAGGCGTCGACACCCGCCTCCCACGCCGCCGCCTTGTCGGCCTCGTCTGCGACACCCGACACCATGATGATCGGAAACCTCACACCGGAACTCCGCAGCGCCCGGACGAGTTGCACCCCGTTGGACTGTGGCATCGAGTAGTCCACGACGAGCGCATCGATGTTCCGGTTCGCCATCTCGATCACCGCTTCGCGTGCCGAGGAGGACACGATCACATCGAAGCCCTTGCTGCGCAGCGTGGCAGCAATGAGTTGGCGCACACCCGACGAGTCGTCGACGACCAGGATCCTGTGCTTGGCGCCCTGGGCTTCCACGGGTCGGCGCGCTTGTTCGCCGAGATGGTTCTGATCGACCACGACCAGGACGTCTCCACCCCCGAGGAAGGCGGCGCCAGCGAGATGATCGGCACCTTCGAGGATCGGACCGAGGCTCTTCACCGCCACACGCCGCTGGTCGATGATCTCGTCGACGGTGACCGCGATGAGCCCTGATCTGGTGGACACGACCAACGCGTCCTGGTCCGAGGCATCGTCGCTGTTGAGCCCGATGACCTTTGCGAGACTGACGACCGGAACGCTCTCGTTCCGGAACGAGATCGTGGTTGCACCGTCGATCACGGTCTGCCGGGACGGGCTGATCGTCACGCTGCCGAGCACCGATGCCGCCGGCAGCGCGAAGAACGACTGTCCGACTGCAACGATCACGACATCCTGGAGGATCAGAGACCTCGGAAGATCGAGCGTCACCGACGTTCCCCGGCCGACGGCCGAACGGATCTCGACGGACCCGCCCACCTTGTCCGCGGCGTCGGCAACGAGGGCCAGCCCCTCGCCTGTCCCACTGAACTCGGTCACCTTGGCCACGGTCGTGAACCCGGGGCGAAAGAGGTGGCTCTCCACTTCGGATTTTCCGGTGCTGAGACCCCGCCTGCGTGCGAGCGCCTCCACGTCGGCCCACGGGACCCCTCGGCCGTCATCGGTGACCTCGATGATGAGCCTCTCGTCGCGGATCTCGGCGGCCAGGGTCACGGTTCCCGTCGCCGGCTTCCCTGCAGCGAGCCGCTCGTGGGCGGGCTCGATCCCGTGGTCGATCGCGTTCACGACCAGATGCCGAAGCGGTTCACGGATGAGATCGACGATCTGGCGGTCGATCATCAGGTCGGTCCCGCTCATCTCGAACGTCACGTCCTTGTCGAGCTTGCGGCTCAAGAACCTCGAGAGTTGTGGAAAGGTGGAAGCTGCCTCGCCGACGGGGATGTTGGCCAGCGACACGGCCCAGTCCTGGAGCTGGGCCACCTCTGCGGACAAACGGGCGAGCTGGCCGCGCCAGGCGATCAGGAGCTTCTTGGGATCGGCGCCCTCGATCGCGACATGGGTGAGGTCGGCGAGCGCTTCGGTCTCCAGGCCGATCTCCACTGCCCGGTTGATCAGCTGGTACAGATCGCCGGTGTCGACGCGAGTGACGGTGCTGGAGAGCTCGTCTCTCAGGCCGCGCAGCAGGCCACCGAGCTCCGACTCTGACAGATCAGGGAGCTTGGTCGCCGGGACGCGCTCGACCGGGACCTCGAGCTGATCGGGGGCCGGAGATGGGATCCGCAAAGGCGCCTCGAGCGGCCGCTTGGGCCCTGGCATGTCGGCCGAAGGGGGCATGTGAGACATCCTGGCAGCCGGGGCGCCGACGGGAGTCACATCTTCCGGTTCCGGGTGAACGATCGGATCGTCGGCGATCGACTCTGCGATACGGGAGAGCTGATCGGTGGCGTCGGCGAGATCGGCCCGGTGTCTGACGTCGCGAGCGGCATCGGGGAGCAGTTTGGCGGTCGCCTCGAGCGCGGCAGCGATCTCGTTGGTCGGCTGGAGGTCTTTGCTCTGGAGCAGCTTCCAGACTCGCTCGAGGCCGGCCGCGGCAGCGCCGAGATCGGCCTTGCCGATCATGTGAGCCGAGCCCTTGAGGGTGTGAGCATCGCGCACGAGCTCATCGAGCGATTCGGCGTCGATGACGGTCCCGAACAGGTCTCCGGCGCCTTTGATCAAGCGCTCGGAGCGTTCGTCGATCTCCTGCAGGAAGATCTCCATCAGGTCGGGGGATTCGGCCCAATTCAAAGGTCACACCTCTCAGCCATACCGTAGCTATCGGACCGCTCTCGGCCTTCCTGAAGAAGTTGTGCCCCGAATGGTGCAGGCGGCCACGGTTCGCCGCCTTGGCTGCTCGCGTGGGCCTATTCCCACTCGATGGTGGCGGGGGGCTTCGACGAGATGTCATACGCGACACGGTTGATCCCGTCGACTTCGTTGATCACGCGATTGGAGATGCGCTCGAGTAGCTCGTAGGGCAGCCTCGCCCAGTCGGCGGTCATGGCATCTTCGCTGGTCACAGCCCTCACGATGAGGGGGTGCGCGTAGGTCCTCCCATCGCCCTGGACACCCACCGAGCGGATCGCCGGCAGGACGCCAAAGGCCTGCCAGATCTCACGCTCGAGCCCGGCGCGTCGGATCTCCTCGGTGACGACCGCGTCGGCCTCGCGCAGGATTTCGAGCCGCTCCCTGGTGATGTCGCCGATGATCCGCACGGCCAGACCTGGCCCGGGGAACGGTTGGCGCCACACGATGTCCTCGGGGAGTCCCAGCTCGGCCCCGACCGCCCGAACCTCGTCCTTGAACAGATCTCGGAGCGGCTCGACGAGTTCGAACGTCATGTCGTCGGGCAGACCACCAACGTTGTGATGGCTCTTGATCTTCGCCGCCGACCCCGTCCCCGATTCGATGACGTCGGGATACAGCGTCCCCTGCACCAGGAATCGAGCGTCGGAGAGCTCGGCGGCAGCATCCTCGAACACCCGGATGAATGTCTCGCCGATGATCTTCCGCTTCTCCTCCGGGTCGGTGACCCCGGCGAGAAGGTCGATGAAGCGATCGGCGGCATCGACGTGGATGAGATCGATCTTGAAGTGGTCCCGGAAGGTGTCGACCACCTGTTCCGCTTCGCCCTTCCTGAGGAGGCCATGGTCGACGAAGATGCAGGTGAGCTGATCCCCGACCGCCTCGTGGACGAGGGCGGCCGCAACCGAGGAATCGACGCCGCCCGAGAGCCCGCAGATGATCCGCTCCTCGCCCACCTGCGCCCGCACCGAAGCCACCGCATCCTCGATGATCGAGTGCCGGGTCCAGGTCGGGAGCGCGTCGCAGGCGTCGTAGAGGAATCGTTTGAGGACGTCCATACCCCGATCGGTGTGCACGACTTCGGGATGGAACTGGACCCCGTAGATGCCTCGTTCGGAGTTCTCCATCGCCGCCACCGACGCGTTCGGCGTCGAGGCGGTCGCGATGAAACCTTCGGGAACCCGGGCCACCGAGTCGCGGTGGCTCATCCACACCGTCTGGTTGAGCGGCAACTCGGAGAAGAGGACGCACTCGGCCTCGGAGACCTCCATCTCGGCCTTGCCGAACTCGCCGAGGCCGGTGTTCGCCACGTCTCCTCCGAGCAGGTCCGCGATGAGTTGATGTCCGTAGCAGATACCCAGGATCGGGATGCCGAGCTGGAGGATCCCCGGATCGATACGGTAGGCATCGTCCGCATAGACCGAATCGGGCCCACCCGAGAGGATGATCCCTGCAGGCTTCCGTTCTTCGACCTCGGATGCCGTGATCGTCCGAGGAACGATCTCGGAGTAGACGTTGGCCTCGCGGACGCGGCGGGCGATCAGCTGGGCGTACTGTGCTCCGAGATCGACGACGAGGATCTGGTCGAAGTCGGCGGTCATCCCATCCCCACGCCCTGGCTCCGCTGGAGGGCCTTGCCCTCCGTCTGGAGGCTGGGCGCGATCATCACTTCAGCCTTCTGGAACTCTTTGATGTCCGAGTAGCCGGTGGTCGCCATCGACACGCGAAGCGCGCCGAACAGGTTCTTGCGGCCGTCGTTCTCGTCGGCAGGACCCACGAGGATCTCTTCGAGCGAGCCGAGGCTGCCGACCCGCACCCGGGCGCCTCTCGGAAGATCGGGATGGAACGTCGCCATCCCCCAGTGGTAGCCCTTGCCCGGCGCCTCGTCCGCTGATGCGAGCGGTGAGCCGATCATCACCGCATCGGCGCCGCATGCGATCGCCTTGGCGACATCTCCGCCTTTGCGCATACCGCCGTCCGCGATCACCTGCACGTAGCGACCCGTCTCATCGAGATATCGGATCCTGGCGCCTGCGGCGTCAGCAATCGCGGTGGCCTGGGGCACGCCCACACCGAGGACTCCCCTGGTGGTACATGCTGCGCCCGGGCCGACACCGACCAGCACCCCCACCGCACCGGTGCGCATCAGGTGTAGAGCGGTCGAATACGAGGCACACCCACCAACGATCACGGGGACGTCGCAATCGGCGATGAACTCCTTGAGATTGAGAACGCCACCCTTGGTCGAGACGTGCTCGGCGGAAACCACGGTTCCCTGGATGACGAGGATGTCGAGACCGGCACCGAGGGCGTAGGGCGAGAGCTCTTCCACCTTCTGAGGAGTGAGGCTGGCGGCCGTGACGATCCCGGCAGCCTTCAGCTCCGAGACCCGCTGACCGACGAGATCGGGGTTGATGGGCTGGAGATAGATCTCCTGCATCCGCTTCGTCGCCTTCTCGGTGTCGAGTTCGGCGATCTCGTCGAAGTACGGCTGTGGATCCTCGTAGCGCGTCCACAGGCCTTCGAGGTTGAGCACGCCGAGCCCACCGAGCCGACCGATGGAGATCGCAGTGGCAGGGCTCAATGCCCCATCCATCGCCGAACCCATCATCGGAAGCGTGAAGCTGAACGCGTCGAGCTGCCACGTGATGTCGATGTCGTCCGGGTCGCGGGTCCGTCTGCTCGGGACGATCGCGATGTCGTCGAACCCGAATGCCTGGCGTCCGGCCTTGCCGATGCCGATTGAGATCTCCACCGTGTTCCTCCGCCTCACACTGGTGTAATTCGTGGATCGAGGCTACCACCCTCCCCTCTCTGGGACGAGATCGCGAATCTCGGCTGTCGGCTGTCGGCGGTCGGCGGTCGGCTCTCGGCTGTCGGCTCTCGGCGGTCGGCTCTCGGCTCTCGGCTCTCGGCTCTCGGCTCTC
>CBDTXZ010000022.1:0-26609 GCA_965364515.1 uncultured bacterium | reverse complement strand
CCGTCCAGCTCACGAGCCCGAACGGCCCGTGGGGACCGTACGCGTTCGGGCTGTCGGCCCGATCGGACGTCGTGACGGAGTTCAACGGCGGGGACGGCATCGTCGGGATCCACGGCACCAATCAGCCGTGGTCGATCGGAGAAGCGGCATCGCTGGGCTGTGTCCGTCTCCCCAACGATGTCATCGAGACCCTCTGGGACACCATGGCGGTCGGCATGAAGGTGACGATCAAGGGCTCGGGGTGATTCTCATGCGGTGGGCCGTGACCCGATCCGCCGTCTTCGTGTCCGACCGTGCGACCCTGGCCGGTATCTCCACACGCGGAGGACCTGCAGCGGTAGCGTGACAGTCGGAGCCCGCATACAGCGTGCGAATGGAAGGCGGCAAGGTGTCTGAGTTCGACGTGGTGGTTGTGGGAGCCGGACAGGCCGGACTCGGAATCGGGTACCTCCTCAAGCAATCAGAGTTCCGGTTCACGATCCTCGAGCGCGGAGAGATCGGTGAGAGCTGGCGATCACAGCGGTGGGAGTCCTTCGCTGTCAACACCCCCAACTGGATGAACAGCTTGCCAGGATCGCCGTACGACGGCAGCGCACGCGACGGGTTCTATCTGCGGGACGAGCTGGTTGCCTCGTTCGAACAGCATGCAGAGAGGCATTCACTCCCGATCCAACGAGGGGTCACTGTCGAACTGGTCGAGGTATCCGAGCCATCACCCGGTTTCGAGGTCCACGTCGTCGATGCCCAGGGGATGCGCCGAGTGCTGCTCACGCGCAGTGTCGTAGTGGCAACCGGGCTGATGCAATCTCCGAAGGTCCCAACGATCACAGGCCGCTTCCCCGAGTCGGTGACACAACTCCACGCCTCCGAGTACCGAGCTCCCGGATTGCTTCCCGACGGCGCCGTGATCGTGGTCGGAAGCGGGCAGTCTGGCTGTCAGATCGCCGAGGATCTCGCGGCATCCGGCCGCTCGGTCTACCTGTGCACCAGCAGGGTCGCTCGGGTACCCCGCAGATACCGAGGACGCGACGCACTGGAGTGGATGACGGACCTGGGCAAGTGGAGCGAGACCGTCGCCGATCTCCCGGATCCCCGAATGGAGTTCGCGGCGCAGCCCCAGGTCTCCGGGGTCGGCCGGCTCGGCAAGACGGTGAGCCTCCAGGCACTTCATCGACAAGGCATCCGGCTGATGGGCCGTTTGAAATCGGTGCGCGACGGTCGTCTGAACACCGACGACGGACTCGCAGAACACATCGCCTTCGCGGATGCCTTCTCTGCCGAGTTCAAGCGGAACGTCGATGCCCATATCGACATCCACGGTCTCGACCACCCCGCCGAGGACATCGATCCGGCCGATGCACCGGCCGGTCCCGACATCGCAGCGGCCGGCTCGACGACGCTCGATCTCGGGGAAGCCGACGTCGGTGCGGTGATCTGGTGCACTGGTTTCACGACGAGCCTCGATTGGCTCCGGGCGCCCGTCGTCGACGAACACGGTCGCCCCATCCACCTGCGCGGCGTCTCACCCGTCCCCGGTATCTACTTCCTGGGCTTTCCGTGGCTCTACACCAGAAAGTCCGGAATCATCTATGGCATCGAGGAGGACGCCGGTCACATCGGCGAAGCGATCGCCGCGCAGCTGACGTGATCACCGGCGAGCCGGTGCCGGCTTCGTCACGCCGGCCGAGCGGCGTCGCGCCTGCGCACCGCGCGCGGTGCGCCATAAGCAGTGTGCCATCACCACCGCGAGCCGAGCCAGACCAAGGCGGTGGCCCCTGCCCACCTGGCGTCGTCGGTATCGACTACGCGACTGCCTTCGACATCGCGCTCGCCCAGTCGATGGCTTCGAGGTAGGCCCCGGACACCTCTGCATGTGGGACGCCGATCGACGGGAGCTCGTCCCACTCGGCTCGCTCGTACGCGATGGCCGCTTCGAGGACCTGACCCTTGATCCCTGCACGACTCACGAGGGCGTCGACCACGCCCCTCGAGAGCGGAAGTGCGTCGACCACCTCTTCGATCGGACGGTCCGCCAGGGAGTCCGGCACACTGAAGATCCGGCCGGTGCAGTTCTTCGAGCAGACCTACGAGCCGCCCCCTTCCCTCGTCGAGCCTTCTCCCAGACACCAGCTCGGGACGGGCGAAGAAGTACCCCTGGAACAGCTCGAACCCGAGTCGGGCACACTGATCGAACTCTTCGGCGGTCTCGACCTTCTCGGCCAGCATCGTGATGCCCATCGACCGGAGCACAGACGCAGTGCCGCCGAGTTCCTCCGGGGTCAACAGCTGGAGGTCCACCTTCACGATGTCCGCGAGTGGAAGCAGCGAGTTGCGACCGTCGCGAAGCGTGAAGTCATCGAGCGCCACTTCGTAGCCCAGAGTCCGCAACTCCCGAAGCGCTTCGATCAGTCCTGCATCGATCTCGGCGTCTCCAGCACCCCGGTGCCGACCCGCGAGGGAGGGAAGAACAGCAGTGCCCGCTCGAGGATCGTCTCGCGGACAGGTTCACGTACCCTGGGCGCCCGACCAGGAGGTCGGGGAGATCCAGGTCGTTGAACGCACTGGCGAGCACCTGGCCGGTCGCCGACTCACCATCGATGATCCCCGCCGCAGCGCTCTCCGGACCGGATCGATAGAGGACCTCGTATGCGCACACGTTTCGCCGCCGATCGAGGATCGGCTGCCCTGGCGAAGTAGGTGTCGACGAGCATCTGGTTCCGTTTTGTCCGCTGACTCGGGAGTCGGCAGCAAGCGGCCGGAGTCAACCGATGGCCCTGTGCTGCCCGGTCACTCGAACTGCCGTCCCAGGAGCTCGATCTCCTCGCTGGAGCTCGTCGGGATGTCGAAGGAGTCGATGTCACGGATCTCGTCGAGGTGTTGGGCGAGTTCCTCGACACTCGGAACACGCTTGGCACCTGCGAACCACCCCTCGTTCATACCGATGAAGAACCGGGCGTACCGGCCTCCCCCGGCGGAGAAGATCTCGTGGCTGTACTCGTTCTGCTCGGAGCACAGGTAGACCACCATCGGCATCACCTGCGCCGGGTCGACGAACTCGGCGAAGGCACCGAGCAAATCTTCGGTCATTCGAGTCATCGCCATGGGTGCGATCACGTTCGACTTGATGGCGTACTTCGCCCCCTCGATCGCCAGCACGTTCGACAGGCCGACGAGCCCTGCCTTGGCGGCGCCGTAGTTCGCTTGGCCGAAGTTGCCGAGAATTCCGGAGTTGGACGACGTGTGGACGAAGCGCCCGTACCCCCGGTCCTTCATGATTCTGAATGCGGGCCGGGAGACGTTGAAGGCTCCTCGGAGATGGACATCGATCACCGCATCGACTTCAGCGGAGCTCATCTTGGCGAAGCTCCGGTCCCGGAGGATGCCTGCGTTGTTGACGACGATGTCGACATGGCCGAAGGCCTCTACGGCGGTCTGCACGATCGCCTCGCCACCATCGGGCTCTGACACGGAGTCGTAGCTCGCGACGGCCTCACCGCCCGTCTCGATGATCTCGTCGACGACGGTGTCGGCTGCACGCTGTGACGATCCTTCTCCGTCAAGCGCTCCGCCGAGGTCGTTGACGACGACGCGTGCGCCTCTGCGGGCCAGTTCGAGCGCGTACTCACGCCCGAGACCGCCTCCGGCGCCCGTCACGATCGCTACGCGCTCGTCAAATGTGATCGTCTCGCTCATGGCTCCTCCCGAGGGCCGCGTTCAGAACATCGTTCAGAGGCCGAGCCCCTTCCCGATGATCTCTTTCATGATTTCTGTGGTTCCGCCATAGATCGTCTGAACTCGCGCGTCTCGATAGGCCCGGGCGATCGGATATTCCTCCATGTATCCCCAACCGCCGAAGAACTGCAGGCAGGAGTCGATGACACGTTTCTCGAGCTCGCTGCACCACCACTTAGCCTTTGCGGCGTCCTCGGCGCTCAATTCGCTCTCGTTGAGCCGCTCGACCTGGGCGTCGAGGTATACCTGGCCCACGTCGAGCTCCGTTCGCAACTCGGCGAGCCGGTGGCGAATCACCTGGTTGTTCCCGATGGGAGCGCCGAAGGCGGTGCGTTCCTTCACGTACTCGAGCGTCCATCCGAATGCCGTCTGGGCATGTGCCAGCGATCCGACCGCCAGCGAGAGCCGTTCCTGCGGGAGGTTGTGCACGAGGTGGTAGAACCCTCGCCCCTCCTCGCCGAGAAGGTTCGATGCGGGAACCGCGACGTCGTCGAAGAAGAGCTCGGCCGTGTCCTGGCTGTGCAGCCCGATCTTCTCGAGGTTGCGACCTCTCGTGAATCCTTCCATACCGTCCTCGACCACCAGCAGGCTGACACCGGCGTGTCGCTGTGCGGGATCCGTCTTGACGGCTGTGATGACGAGATCGGAGTTGATGCCATTGGTGATGAATGTCTTCGAACCGTTCACGATGTAGTGATCGCCGTCACGGATGCCGGTCGTCGAGATGCCGGCGAGATCCGATCCGGCGCCGGGCTCTGTCATCGCGATCGCCGCCATGAGGGTCCCATCCACGAGACCTGGTCCCCATCTCGCCATCTGGTCGTCGGTGGCGAGTTCGGTGAAGTAGGGCAGGCAGACGTCGTTGTGGAGGGTGATGCACATGCCCGAACCGAAGACATCGGCGGCCATCGTCTCCTCGGCGATCACGACGTTGAAGCGGAAGTCGTCGATCCCCGACCCGCCGTGCTCCTCTGGAATGGCCATGCCGAGCAGCCCTTGGGCGCCGGCGGCGCGGAACATCGCCTTGTCGACCTTGCCTTCACGCTCCCAGCGCATGTGATTCGGCGCGATCTCCCGGTCGATGAAGCCTCGCACCGTGTCACGGAACAGCTCGTGGTCGGCATCGAACAGCCTCCGCATCACTTCCGTTCCTCCTCGATGAGCCCGGTGAACACCAGAGACCAGGTGTCGATCGCCTCCCGCTGCCGCTCGTCGTTGGATCGCAGGATGGCTGTGAATGCGGCGCCGCGCATGAACTGGAGTGTCAGCTCGATGGCTGCCTCGAAGGCGGGCGATGCGGCCACCTTTGCCCCGAAGAGGTTGCCGAGCACGCTCGACATCGGCTCGCGGAGTTCGCGTTCGGAAGTCGCCAACGCCTCTCGCAACTCCGGGTCGGTGCGGGAAGCCACCCAGAGCTCGACGGTCGCAGTGAAGAGCGGCCCCTGGAACGACTCCCAGAGCAGTTCGATGGCCCTGCCTATCCGATCGTCGTCGTCATCCAGTTCGTCGGCGATCCGAGCGAGGTTCTGGCCACGTTGCTCGGTGAGATGTCGAACCGATGCGACCATGAGATCCGCCTTCGAGGCATAGTGATGCATCAGCGCACCTCGACTGACCCCGGCTCGCTCCTGGATCGCATTCGTGGTCGTACCCGAGTACCCGAGCTCGACCAGGCAGTCCACGCAGGCATCGAGAAGCCGCAATCGGGTCTCTGCCGAGCGCTCCTCCTGGGTTCGGCGGGCTGCTGACGACACGTCGGACAAGATATTCGTGCCAGCAGCACGAAACAAACCGTCCGGTCGGTCGGTCGATCTTCCGAATCGACAAATGCCGCCGATGCCTCCCGCCTGCGCTTGAATGCAACCCACCCGGCGATATACGGCTGCCACCGAAGGCAGAGACGAAATGGCGGAGACACCGCATCTGTCGATCCTCTCGATCGACGACGAACCCGACGAGCACGTGCTGCTCGAGCGACTGTTGGCTCGCATCGAGCGGTTCGACACGTCCATCGAGCCGGTCACCGACGTCGCCACCGCCCGGCGACGCATCGCGATGCGTGAGCATGATGTGTATCTCGTCGACCACCATCTCGTCGGATGCTCCGGTCTCGACCTGATCAGCGAGGCGCTCGAAGCCGGAAATCCCGGTCCCTTCATCCTGCGTACCGGCTCGGTCGAGCCAGGCCTCGATGTCGCCTCGATCAGGATGGGCGCGGTCGACTATCTCACAAAGGACGCAGACGACCCTGCCACCATCGAGCGCTCACTGCTTCTCGCAGTCGAGCGCTCACGAACCATCGCAGCGGAGCGAGCCACTCAGGAGGCACTCGAGAAGTCCCTGATCGAAAAGGGCGAGTTCCTGGCGACGATCACCCACGAGCTCCGCTCGCCGCTCACCAACGTCATCGGCTTCGCTCAGATCCTGTCCGACCCCGGGATCGACCTCGAGCCGGAGGAACGAGACGAGATGCTGGCTCGAATCGTCGAAGAAGGTCACGAGATCTCCTCCCTCGTCGAAGATCTGCTCGCCAGCGCTCGCAACGAGGTCGGGCAGCTGACGGTCCTGCACACGATGGTGGACGTCGATCTCGAGACCACCCAGGTTCTGGCTGCCCTCACTCCCGATCGAAGGACGCGGATCACCTACCTGCCTGGGGATCATGTCCGGGCCTTCGCCGATCCCGCCCGACTGCGCCAGATCCTTCGGAACCTGATCTCGAATGCGCTGAAATACGGGGGGCCACACATCGAGATCGTCACCCGGAGCGACGCCGGCCGCGTGGTTCTCGAAGTGCGCGACGACGGTGAGGGACTCGATGTGACCGACGATGGTGTGTTCGACCGCCACCGACCGAACCCCACGGTGGCCGGATCGAACGGAATCGGGTTGTCACTCGCCCGCGACCTCGCCGTGTTGATGGGCGGCTCGATCCATCTCCGCCGTGAGCACGGTTGGACGGTCTTCGCAGTCGAGTTGCCGGCTCAGGACTGAGTGAGCACCCGCGCGAGGAAGGAGGCCATCTCCGCCCGCGTGACCGCGTCCATGGGGCAGAACGCCAACGGGTCTGTCTGGCAGCCGAGCGTCACGCCCGAGTCGTAGAGCGCCTCGGCGGCGACGGCGAAGAACGCCTCCGGATCAACGTCCACGAAGGGCGCAGGCTCACCGACCGCGGTCACCGAGTCGAAGGCTCGGTCCAAGAACACGGCCATCTCGCCCCGCGACACGGGATCGTTTGGCCGGTAGGTCCCATCGACATATCCCGTCGTGATACCGAGCTCGAACATGCGGGCGATCGCCTCGGTGTACCAGGCGTTCGGCGCCACATCGGAAAACACCCCGAGCCCGGTCGTCGGTTCGACGGCGTCACCGAGTGCCCGGGCCAGGAACACGGCCATTTCTGCTCGCGTCACCGAAACCGCCGGGCAATACAGACTGTTGAGCGGCGGGTTGCATCCGAGCGTGACTCCGAGCGAGGCGATGGTCGAGATGTTGGCCTCATGGATGCTGCCGTCGTCGTCGACGAACCTCTCCGACACCGTCGATCCGCTCACCGTGACCGTCCAGCGACCGTCCGACACCGAGTCGACCGAAACGAGTGCCCCTCCCACCGCGAACGTCTCGCCGACCCCGAACACGTGCACTGCGCTGTCGGGGTCGTCGATCGCCGGCAGCGGCGTGGTTCGGCGATCCGCCCCCCAGCAGATGAAGTCGATGGTCCCGCCACACGCCGGTCCGCGCTGATCGATCTGATACACCTCGACCCCTTCCACCGCGATCCCGGCGTCGTAGCCGACGGCGGATCGCGCCCCGATCATGGTGAACACCCCCTGGATGTCGGTTGGCAGGATGAGCATCTGCCGGCCGGCGGTTCCGAGACTCGCGAGCTCGTAGTCAGCCGTGTACCCCCGATGGAACATCGCAGTCTCCGAAAGCCAACCGGCCGCATAACGGTTGATGGCGATCGTCCCGACGTCGAGCCGGGTCATGCTTCCGCCGCTCATGATGTCCATCGGGTTGTCGTACTCGTAGGTGACTCCGTTGATGAACCTCGTGAGACCGCCGTACGAGTGCGGGAACTCCAACGTATGGCCCAGTTCGTGGGCGATCGTGTTGAGTCGCGCCTCCGGCAGGCCCTCGGACGGTACGACCGTCGCCGCGCCGACGACCATGATCCGCCCATTGTCGGGATACGACGTCGCGCAGTTGCCGACCTCCTCACAGGCGACACCGGCCGTCGCATAACCGCCGGAGTACGCCGCATCGACGATCACGAGCGCGCCCGCCGCCGCGCCGGAGGCATTCAACGCAGCCAGGGTCTCGCACTCGCTCTGGAAGGCCACGGTGTCAGGCCAGCCCGACGGGGCGGACGCCGTCACCACTGCACCTTCCACGAACGTCGGCTGATAGAGGCCCCCCGACAACCACGCGTAGTACGGAGGAACGGTCGCGTTGATCTGCTGGACCGCAGCAGTCAGGTCGACACCGACCGCACCGTCGGGAACGTCACACAGGAAGACTTCGATGACGTCGGCCCCGCGCGTGTAAGCCCGAGATTGGTCGGTGAACGCAAGCAGCCCGAGTGGGTCCGATGCGTAGGGATCGACCTGGGCGGAGGCCGCCACGGGGAGTGTCATCACGACGGCTGTCAATGCACTCAAGAAACGCACAGCGGTTTTCGATTGCACTGATTCCCCTCTTCACCGGCAGGGGGCAGGCATCAGCCGATGACCCCCGACGACTTCAGCTCGGCGATTCGTTCCGCCGGATAGCCGATTTCGGAGAGGATGGTAACCGTATGAGCCCCCGGGACGGCCGGTTTCTCGATCGTCGGCTCTCGGCCGGAGAAGCGTGGAGCCGGGGCAGGTTGCAGCACGCCTTCGACATCGACGAAGGTCCCTCGATCCCTCAGATGGGGATGGGCGGGCGCCTCGGTCAGCGACATGACGGGCGCAACGCATGCATCGCCGTCGGAGAAGAGGTCTGCCCACTCCTCACGAGTCCGGCGTGCGAAGGTCGCCTCGAACGCCGCACGCATGTCCGGCCACGACGAAGGGTCGTTCTGGCGCCCCAGCCAGACGGGGTCGAGCCCGAGCCGATCGATCAACTCCGCGAAGAACTTGGGCTCGAGAGCCCCGACTGCCATGTGCCGGTCATCGGAGGTTCGGTAGACCGCATAAAAGGGGGCACCGCCGTCGAGGAGATTGCGACGACGACCATCGAACCACCACCCACCGGCCAGGCCGCCGTGCATCAATGACATGAGGTGGGCGACGCCGTCGACCATTGCGGCGTCGACGACGGTGCCCTCACCGGTGGCTCTCGCCGAGATGATCCCGGCCAGCATCCCTGCGACCAGGAACATGCCGCCGCCTCCGAAGTCCGCAACGAGATTGAGGGGGATCTCGGGATCCTCCGACCCGATGGACCCCAGCGCACCTGCGACCGCGATGTAGTCGATGTCATGGCCGGCGGTGTCGGCGAGCGGTCCATCCTGGCCCCATCCGGTGATTCGCCCGTACACGAGCGACGGGTTGACGGCCAGAGCCTCGGCAGGCCCGACTCCGAGCCGCTCGGTCACTCCAGGCCGGAAGCCTTCGATGAGACCGTCGCTTCGGGTGATCAGATCGAGCAGCACGGCCCTACCGGCATCGGCCTTCATGTCGATCTGAATCGACCGTTTGCCACGATCCATGATCTCGGTCTCCCGGGCCGAGGGAAACAGGCGGGCGGCACCACCGACGCGATCGATCTTGATGACCGTCGCCCCCATGTCCGCGAGCATCATTCCCGCATAGGGACCGGGTCCGATCCCGGCCAACTCGACGATCGTGACACCGGCGAGCGGCGCGAGCCGCTCACTGACCATCGACGGCCCTGCGCATCGTGCTGGGAAGCAGAGGAGAATCGACCAGCTCGTATCGCTCGATCGCAGTCGCGACGAACGCCTGGATCGTTGCGGCAACCGGCAGCGCGAGCACCGCGCCGATCCCGCCGAACAACGAGGCGCCCGCCAGGACCGAGCCCACCGCCACCGCCGGGTGGATTGCCATCGCCCTGGCGGTGATCCTCGGAGCGATCACGAGATTCTCGAGTTGCTGGTACGCGATGAGCAGACCCAGCACCCAGAGCGCGTCCAGTGGGTCGGAAACCAAGGCGACCACGACCGGCAGGATCGCCGCGATGTACGCACCGATCACCGGAACGAACTGGGAGAGCACACCGACCCACATGCCGAGGGCCACTGCGAACGGCACGCCGAGGATCGCCAGGAACATCGCGGTGATGACTGCGGAGATGATGGCGAGGACGAGCCGGGAGTAGATGTATCCCCCGGTCTTGGTGACGGCGATCTCGTAGATGCGCAGAGTCTCCCGCTGCTGGTTGGGCGGCAGGAACCTCAGCACCGCCTCTCGGAGCTCAGGCGCCTCCGCCAGGGCGAAGTAGGCGAACAGCCCGATCGTGAAGAGATTGAAGAGTGCCCCGAACACGGTGTTGCCGAGAGCGAAGATGCCTGTCGCGACGCTTCCCCCATATCTCGACAACAGTTCCGAGGCATTCTCCATCTGCTCGGCGATCTGCGCATCGACGAGTTCGAGATCGACCAAGCCCTGCTCGGCGGCAAACTCCGTGATGGACTCGAGATAACCGGGGAGATTGCTCACGAGCGCCGAACCCTGCGAGACGAACAACGGGACCAACGAGATCACGAACAGGGCGACCATCGCAAAGGTGGCGAAGAAGACCACGAGGCTCGCACGCCTTCGGCTCCAGCTCCGCTTGGTCAGGAACTGCACGGCGGGTTCCAGGGCTATGGAGATGAAGAGGGCGATCAGGAGGGCGAACAACAGCGAACGCAGCCGGAACAGGACCCACAACACGCCCGCGACACCGAGGATGCCGATGGCGACTTGCAATGTGGCCGTGCGCAACCAGGGCGGCGGCCGATCGTTGACCGTTTCCATCATCTCCGAGCGTAGGAGGTCCACTTGCGCGAAAGCGGCAACGACTTGCGCTTTACACTCCCGCCCCCGAACCGTCTGCACCCGACCCTATACCGTGATCCGATGAACCCCGACCGAAGCTCCGGCCTACTCCTGCACCCGACGTCGCTGCCCGGAGCGCACGGGAGCGGAGATCTCGCAGCTGCGCCGTGGTTCATCGACCTCCTCGCCGACATGCAGCAGTCATGGTGGCAGATGCTGCCCATCGGACCGACCGGCTACGGCAACTCCCCGTATCAATCCCCGTCCACCTTCGCCGGGAACCCGCTGCTCGTCGGTTTCGAGCCGCTCGTCGGAGAAGGACTGCTCACCTGGGACGAGTTCGACCGCATCGAGGTCCTCGACGAGGGCGACGTCGACTTCGACCGGGTCATCCCGCTCCGATCCTCGGTGCTCGACCGGATCGCAACCAGCTTCGACGAACGGGCTTCGGACTCGATGAGATCGGCGTTCGAGACGTTCGTTGCGTCCCACGGAGCCACGTGGCTCGACGACTTCGCCATCTTCACGGCGCTCAAACGCTCGCATCGACTGGCACCCTGGTGGGAATGGGATCGCCCGCTGGCGCTGCGGTCACCCGACGCCCTCGAGGAGGCGAGAGACGAGCTCGCCGAATCCATCCACCGGATCGAGGTCGAGCAGTTCTTGTTCGATCGACAGTTGCGGGACGTACGAGCCCTCGCGGCGGCGAACGGAGTCGGTCTGATCGGTGACATCCCCATCTTCGTAGCCCACGATTCTGCAGACGTGTGGGCCAACCCCGAGCTCTATCACCTCGACGCCGCAGGTATGCCAACGGTGGTCGCCGGCGTGCCTCCCGACTACTTCTCGGAGACCGGTCAACGTTGGGGAAACCCGCTCTACGACTGGGAACGCCACGAAGAGACCGGATTCGCCTGGTGGGAGAGCCGCCTCCGTCGAATGTTCGAGTTGTTCGACCTGGTCCGAGTCGACCATTTCCGTGGCTTCGCGGCTTCGTGGCACATCCCTGCCGGCGAACCGACCGCTGTAAACGGTGAGTGGGTCGAAGCACCCGGGGAGGCGCTCTTCGACGCGCTCTCCGCCCGCTTTCCGACCCTCGACGTGATCGCCGAGGACCTCGGCCTCATCACACCGGACGTCGAAGAGCTCCGGGACCGCTACGGCTTCCCCGGCATGAAGGTGCTGCAGTTCGGATTCGGCACGGAGTCGGCGCACGCCATCGCCGAGTTCCGTCCGAACGTCGTGGCCTACCCCGGCACGCACGACAACGACACCGCCAGGGGCTGGTTCGACAGCCGAGCCGAGGAGGACCCCGCCGAGCTCGAGACAGCCATCTCCGAGCTCGGCTCGACGGCGGAGACCTTCGCATGGGACCTCATCGAGGCGGTGATGGGGTCGGTTGCCGATCGGGCGATCATCCCGGTCCAGGACCTTCTCGGTCTCGGAACCGAGGCGCGCATGAACGAGCCGGGTACGACCGAGGGCAACTGGACGTGGCGTCTCCTCCCGGGCCAGCTCGACGCTGATATCGTCGAACGCATGGCCCGCCTCACCGTCGCAACCGGCCGGGCCAAGGAGGACCGCCGGTGACACAGCCGATCGTTTGGGAGCTCGACGCCACCGGGCGTGAGCGGTCCCGAACCTCGGCATTCATGCGGTCTCATGGCGTCGAGGACTACGCCCAGCTCGTGCTCCGCTCCCAGGAAGATCCCGCCTGGTTCTGGGATGCCGCCATCGACGAACTCGGTATCCCGTTCTCGACCCCGTACACCGAGGTGTTCGACTCTTCGGACGGCATCGAGTGGACGAAGTGGTTCATCGGCGGAAAGATCAACCTGTCCGAAGCTTGCGTCGACCGCTGGGCCGCCACCGATCCGCAAGCACCTGCAGTCATCGCCGAACACGAGGACGGCAGCTCCGAGACGATCTCCTTCGCCGAACTCGCCGATCGCACCTCCCGGCTCGCGGGCGGCTTGCGCCGGATCGGCGTCGGCACCGGCGACGTGGTCGGCGTCTATCTCCCGATGTCGGCCGAAGCCGTCATCTCGTTCCTCGCCGTCGCACGGGTCGGAGCAGTGTTCGTGCCGATCTTCTCCGGGTATGGGGTGGACGCCGTCGCCACCAGGATCACCGACCCCCGACCGGCTGTCGTGATCTGCGCAGACGGCTATCGACGCCGTGGACGCCTGGTGGAGATGAAGGAGATCGCCGACGCCGCGATCGACCGAGTCGGCGGCGTCGATGCGGTGGTCTGGGCGGACATCGCCGGCCGAACGGACACACCCGTCATCGCGGGCCGTGATCACCGCTGGGCCGAGCTCCTCGACGGCTCCGAGCCGATGGCCGCCGTCGAAACCGATGCGGAGGCCCCGGTGCTCCTCGCCTACACCTCCGGCACGACCGGAAGGCCGAAAGGGGCCGTTCACACCCACGGTGGGCTCACGGTGAAGCTCGCGCAGGAGGGTGCGTTCCAGGCGGATGTGCACGCCGGGGACCGGATCATGTGGGCGACCGACATGGGATGGATCATGGGCCCATGGATGGTCGTCGCCGGTCTCGCCAACGGAGCGACCGTTGTCACGTTCGACGGCGCTCCCAACCATCCGTCGCACGATCGGCTCTTCGAGATCGTCGAGAAGCATCGGCTGACGTTTCTCGGGATCTCTCCGACGTTCGTCCGTTCCATCCAGCCGCACGGCGCCGATGCGTTGACGAGACATGACCTCTCGTCCCTGCGCGCCTTCGGTTCGACCGGAGAGCCGTGGAACCCGGATCCGTGGTGGTGGCTGTTCCGCGACGTCGGCGGCGAGCGGATCCCGATCGTCAATCTCTCGGGCGGAACGGAGATCGGCGCGTGCATCCTCAGCGTGAATCTCCTGCAAGGACTCAAACCCGTGTCATTGGGCGGACCATCTCTCGGGATGGCCGCCGACGTCCTCGACGAGCACGGCAACCCCCTCCGGGGCGAGGTCGGCGAACTGGCGATCACCAAGCCCTGGCCCGGGATGACGAGAGGATTCTGGGGTGAACGTGAGCGATATCTGGAGACCTACTGGTCGCGCTTCGAGGGCGTGTGGGTCCACGGCGACTGGGCCTCGATCGATGAGGACGGGTTCTGGTATCTGCACGGCCGTTCAGACGACACGTTGAACATCGCCGGCAAACGCATCGGCCCGGCCGAGATCGAGTCCGCCGCCGTCGAGTTGCCCCAGATCGTGATGGCCGCGGCCATCGGTGTCCCCGACCCGGTCAAAGGAGAGTCGATCGCCGTCTACGTCGTTCCTGCACCGGAGGTCGACGATGACGACGCCGCGCTCGCCACGAGGGTGTCCGACAAGGTCGCCGAGATCCTCGGCAAGGCCTTCCGGCCGAAACACGTGATCGTGACCGCCGATCTTCCCAGAACGCGTTCTGCGAAGATCGTGAGGCGGGCGGTGAGAGCCTTGGCACTCGGAGAGGATCCGGGCGACCTGTCGTCACTGGAGAACCCCGAATCGCTCGACCACATCGGCATTCTTCCGTGATGTGGTCGCCGAGCCAGTACCTGGTCTTCTCCGACCATCGGATCCGACCCGGTCTCGAACTGCTGGCACGCATACCCGAAATCGATCCCGGGGTGGTCTTCGACCTGGGGTGTGGGACCGGCAACCTCACCAGCGAGATCGCTCGACGGTGGCCGGAGGCTCGAGTCGTTGGCGTCGACAACTCCGAGGAGATGATCCTCCGGGCGACCCAAGAGCACCCCGAGATGGAGTTCGAGCGCGGCGACATCGAGACCTGGACACCCGAAGACGAGGTCGACCTCATCTTCTCGAACGCAACGCTCCACTGGCTCGACCACCACGGACGCCTCTTTCCGAGGCTGTTCGACTTCCTTCGTCCCGGCGGCGTCCTGGCCATTCAGATGCCGAACAACTGGTCGGCGCCCACTCACACGGTTCCCAAGTCCGTCCTGGACCAACCGAGATGGAGTGCAGAGATCCGGCACCTCCTCCTGATCGATCGGGTCGACACTCCGTCCGAATACCGGCGATGGCTCATCGATGCCGCCGAGTCGATCGACATCTGGCAGACGACCTACTACCAGGAGTTGACCGGGGCCGATCCGGTGTGGGAGTGGACGGCCGGTTCCCTGCTCCGCCCCATCCTGTCTGCTCTGGAAGGACCCGACCTGGCCGACTTCACAGAGTCGGTCAAATCGGGGTATCGCACCGCCTATCCGCCCGACCACACGGGCACGGTGCTGCTTCCGTTCCGCCGCCTGTTCCTGATCGCGGTTCGCAAGACGGCCGACTGAGCCTTCAGCCGAGAGTGAACCCCTGCCGGTACGGGACGATGATTCGTTCCTCGATGAATCCCGCGTTCCGGTAGAACTCCGCCGCACCCGGTGCGTCTGCCCGAACCGTCAGGTGCACTTCCGCGACCCCATCGGCGGCGAGCTCTCGACAGACGTCGGCGACGAGGGCACGCCCAAGCCCTCTGCGACGCGCTTCCGGCCTCACGCCGAGAAAATCGATGTACCCGGTGCCATCCGCCTGGATCTCGTATGCGACGTACCCGGATGTCACACCGTCGACCTGGGCGGTGCGGATCCTCGTCCCTTCGGCACGCACGAGCTTCGCTCCCGGTGTGTGGCTCCCGACGAAGAGCGAGTCGTGCAACTCGGCGACGGCCCCGGCCCGTGCCTCTGTCAGCGGCTCGGTCGATGAGATCCCATCGGCGGCGAGGTCCAGCTTCGAGAGCACCGACGAGCGTGCGCCCTCGACGAAGCCGAGCCGGAGTGCCGTCGAACGAAGCAACGTGTTGCGACTGTCCGGAGCCAGCTCCTCTTCGTCGAAGAGGCCCCCGAAACGGGCACGCGCCTCGGAGAGCAGTGCAATTGCGACATCCCCTGTGCCGAACCAGGGACCGATCCACCAGACTCGGCGCATGTCCTCATCGATGTCGGCGAGGAGCACCCCGACGACCTCGTCGAGAGCATGCGCCACGAGCAGTCGATCGGTCCATGCCTCGGCCTGGGCGAGCTCGGCGAGAAGGAACTCGGCGTCTGCACCCACGTAGGTGACATGGCGCTGATGGTCGGCCTGCGCCTCAGCGACGTACGCCACGACGTCGGAGAGTTGGTCCTCCCCCACCGAGCCGATCCGCAGGTCGGCCGAGCTCACTTCTCGATCGGCACCCGTACTGCGTTGCCGTACTCGGTCCACGAACCGTCGTAGTTACGAACCTTGTCGTATCCGAGGAGATGCGTGAGCACGAACCAGGTGTGCGACGACCTCTCGCCGATCCGGCAGTACGTGATCACGTCGTCTTCGGGACTGAGGCCTGCCTCGCCCTCGTACACGTTGCGGAGATCCTCGACCGACTTGAAGGTGCCGTCGTCGTTCGCCGCCTTCTTCCACGGGACGTTGGCGGCTCCGGGCACGTGACCACCGCGCAGCGCTCCCTCGTTCGGGTAGTCGGGCATGTGCATTCGCGAGCCGTTGAATTCCTCGGGGGAACGGACGTCTATCAGCGGCAGCTTCGACTCGGAATGCGAAACCGTGTCGTCGATGAACGCTCGGATCTTCGAGTCGTCGCGGGTCGGCACGGGGTACTCGGTCCTGGGTCGAACGGGCTTCTCGATCGTGAGATCGCGACTCTCGGCGACCCATTTGCCTCGCCCGCCGTCGAGAAGCCGGAGGTCTTCATGCCCGAACAGCGTGAACACCCACAGCGCGTAGGCGGCCCACCAGTTGTGGTTGTCGCCGTAGAAGACGACCGTGGATTCCGGAGCGATCCCCTTGGACGACAGCAACTCGGCGAAGGCCTCGGCATCGAGGTAGTCGCGAACCAGGTCGTCGTTGAGGTCGTTGTGCCAATCGATCTTCACGGCGCCCGGAATGTGACCGGTGTCGTAGAGCAGAACGTCCTCATCGGACTCGACAACCACGACATCGGGGTCGTCGAGGTGCTCGGCCAGCCAGTCGGTCGACACGAGGCGCTCGGGATGTGCGAATTGCTCGAAGGACGGGTTCGGGTCGCGGGGTGCGGGCATAGGAGTGTCTCCTCTTTGGTGTTCTCGAACGTTAACGACCTGGGATGGGTGCGCCATTCCCGCGGGCACGGAGGGAGTATCGAACTGCGGTGCGTAACATCTGTGCCGATGACCGTTCCCAAGAAACTCCAGACGATGATCGACGTCATGGCTGCGTCGCCCAAGGACTTCCGAACCGAGGCGCTGTTGGACTACTCCAAGCGGCTGCCTCCGCTTCCCGACCACATCGACGCCTCCGCGCTCGAACAGGTCGAAGAATGCCAGTCTCCGTTCTTTCTGGCCACCGAGTTGGACGAGGAGGGCAGGGTTCGGATGTACTTCGAGGCACCGCCGCAGGCGCCGACCACGCGTGGTTTCGCCGCCATCGTGCACGACGGCCTGGACGGCGAGACCCCCGAGGTCATCCTCGACGTGCCCAACGACTTCTTCTACGACATGGGGCTGTCCGAGGTGATCAGCCCGCTTCGACTCCGGGGCATGTCTGCGATCCTCGGACGGCTCAAACGTCAGGTCTCGGCTCTGATCGCAACGTGAGCATCACCACGGCGGGTGTCACCACGCGTCGAGAGCGCCCCGGTTCACATCAACGGGGCGCTCTCAGTTTGCCTCTCGGCTCGGTCAGGCGTTCACGCCCCTCTACCTATCAGCCTGGTTCGCCTTGGGTTCGTGTTCGGTTGCAAGCGTTCCCGGGGTGGGCCCCGGACGACGCATACAACGCCTTGTCTACCTTCGAGAGTTGACCCCAGTTCTGCGTACGCCCGAATCCGTCGCTTGCGACACCGTCCTCGGCTGTTCTGCCAGGTACTCGTCGACCAGCCCTCAGAGCAGTCCTCCGTTGTTCCACGCCGAGGGCCGACACCCAGTCTGGATAGTTGGCTGGTAGATGGACCCGCCTTGTGCCGCCCGGCGGTTCGGTGGCCCGGGCTGGCCCCATGTCTCAACGGTATCGGCTGGCGAGGGCGGGCAACTCGTCGCTCAAATGCGAGGTGAACACTCCCAACAGGCGAGCCCCCAGCCATCCCATCCCGGGCGGGGACGACAGCACGAACCGGTAGGTGAACTCGGTGCCATCGCCGGTGTCAGCCAGGTCCCATGTCAACCGAGACTTGAACGGAGATGGGGGCGACACCTGTCGTAGCTCCAGGTGGTCGGGCGGCTCGAAGGCGACGAACTCGGACCCTCCCTTCAACCACATCGGTCCAACCTTCGCCTCGAAGTCGACCCGGATTCCGACCGTCGGCGGCCATTGCCGAGGTTGCCACGACCGCATGTGCGAGTCGTACCCGGCCACATGGGAGGGCTCCAGGAGATCCCAGAACACCTTGTCTGGTGGGGCAGCTAGGACTACAGACTGTTGGTAGACCGTCTCGCTCATCCCGTCGTCGTCTCGTCTTCTGATTGCGGGGACACTGCACGGAGCAGTGTGTCAGGAATCCAGGCATCGCTTCTCAAGTCCAAGTCGACGATGACCTCCCTTTCGGCCCCTGTCTTCGTTTCGGAGTGACAGCAATGTCTCCCAAGCGAGCTTCTCCTGCTCATCGAGTGGATTGCCGCTGACACGACAACGCCTTGGATGCTACGAGAAGGAGCGCCATTCGGTGCGCGTCACTTAGGCGCCATCCTGATCCCGCCGTCCATGCGAATCGTCTCGGCGTTCATGTAGCCGTGGGTCAACAGGAAATGCGCAAGCTCGGCGAACTCCCATGGTTGGGCAAGCCGTTTCGGGAACAGGACTTGCTGAGAGAGCGATTCCTTGGCCGGCTCTGGGAGACCTGCAAGGAGTGCGGTATCGACGATGCCAGGCGCGATCGTGTTCACCCGGATGCCGACCGAGGAGAGATCCCTGGCGATGGGGAGGGTCATCCCGACGATGCCGCCTTTCGAGGCCGCGTAGGCGGCTTGACCGATCTGACCGTCGAACGCCGCCACCGAGGCCGTGTTCACGATGGCGCCGCGTTCGCCGTATTCGAGCGGTTCGGTCTCCGACATCGCCGATGCGGCCAGACGAATGACGTTGAAGGTGCCCACCAGGTTGATGGCGATCACCCTCTCGAAGCGACTCAAGTCGTGGGGCTCCCCGTCCCGTCCGGTCGTCCTGACGGCCAGCCCGATCCCTGCGCAGTTCACGACCGATCGCAGCGTCGCCATCTCCGTGGCCGCCTGGATCGCAGCCGCCACTTCGTCGGCAACGGTGACGTCGGCATGCACGTACGCACCTCCCAGCTCTGACGCAAGTGCGTCACCTTTGTCGTCTTGGACGTCGACGATCACCACCCCGACTCCCTCGGCCGCCAGTCTCCGAGCTGTCGCCTCCCCCAGCCCGGATGCTCCACCTGTGACGATGGCCGACGTACCCTTCAGCTCCACGATGCAGTCCCTCCGATCGAGTCCTGCGAGCCTACGCCGAGTCCACCACCGTTCATCCTGTCGGCGGTCGCGGTGATCGGCGTCTTCGACTCGGGCCTCGGCGGGCTCACCGTCGCCGCCCACATCCGTCGTCTGGCCCCTGACGCAGATCTGCTCTACTTTGGTGACCGCGCACGGGCGCCATACGGCACTCGTTCGAGCGCCGAGGTGCTCGACTTCTCGAGCGAGATCACGCGCAGGCTCATCGAACGCGGCGCCGTCGTTGTCGTCGTCGCCTGCAACACGGCGTCCGCCGCCGCTCTTCATCCACTCCGGGCCGAGTTCCCCACCGTCCCGTTCGTCGGAATGGAGCCGGCCGTGAAGCCTGCCGCCAGCCACACCACGAGTGGAGTCGTCGGCGTGGTCGCAACGACCGGAACGTTGAACGGCCCGCTCTACGAGTCCGTGATCGCCCGGTACGGCGCAGGGGTGAGGATCGTGGACGCCGCCTGCCCTGACTGGGTCGAGATGATCGAGGCAGGCGAGCTGGACGGCGAACGTCTCGCTCGCTCGGTCAGCCGATGTCTCGAACCACTCCTCGCCGAAGGGGCCGACCGCATCGTGCTCGGCTGCACACACTTCCCGCTTCTCGAGGACGTCATTCGCGACGTTGTCGGCGACCGCGCCGAGATCGTCGACCCTGGGCCCGCCGTGGCGAGACAAACGCTCCGCCTCGCCTCCGAGCTCGGAATCGATCGAGGCGAGGGTCGCCTGGAGATCGAACTCACCGGCAGCGAACTCGGGTTGAACGCCGTCCTCGACCTCGTCGGGTTGGCCAAGCCCCAGGTCGCCGTAATCTCAGGTCTTCAATGAACTTCGAACCAACAGACGATCCGACCGACGCCATCCTGCTCGACGCCCTGGAACCGGGCGATGACGAGCTCCTCACGCTCGACGAGCTCGCGGAGACCTCGAACATCTCGCCAGTCGTGATCTCGATGCTCGTTCGGGAGGGGTGGATCGTGCCTCACGAAGCCGATGGCGGTGAGCGGTTCAACCGCGCCGACCTCGGCGCGGTGTCGGCGGGACTCAGACTCGTCGAGGCCGGTCTCCCGATGGCCGAGCTACTCGACCTCGCGAGGAGGATGGACGACGCCATGGATCCGGTTGCGGCCGTCGCGGTCGACGTCTTTGCGAGGTTCGTTCGGGACTCTGTGGAGGCGAGCGCCGCAACCACGAGCGAGGCGGCGGCGACCCTCCAGCGAGCTGTCGACGAGATGCTGCCGGCCACCGCTGCATTGGTTGGCGAGCACTTCCGACGTCTCGTCGTCAAGCACGCCACCGCCCGACTCATCGAAGAATGAAGATCACCACACGCCGGTTGACCTCTCCTCCCCCACTGGTCGACCACGATCCGCCACTTGCATGGATCTCCGAGGATCAGGTCTTGATCGGCTTCGGCGAGGCGCTCCGCGTCTCGGCCGGTTTCGGCACCGACCGCTTCGAGCGCGCAGAGGACCAGTTCGCCTCGTGGGCCGGCAGATGCGACGTCGATGATCCGATCGAGGGTCCAGGGACAGGTCCTGTCGCTTTCGCATCGTTCACATTCGACAGTCGATCGCCCGGATCGGTGCTGATCGTGCCCGAAGTCACCGTCGGGCGTACGGATGGGACCTGGTTCGTCACCACGATCGGCGATGCCGACCCCTCCGCCTATCTCGCGCCCGTAGACCGGTCGGAGCCGGCGTCTGATCGACCGAGATTCGCCGGCGCCTCGATTCCGGACGTGGCATGGGTCGAGGCCGTCGCCGAGGTGATCGACCGGATCAAGGCGGGCGAAGCCCTGAAGGTCGTCATGGCGCGGGACTTTGCGCTGTGGTCGCGCACGAGATTCGACACGAGACGATTGCTGTCGCGGCTGATGGAGCGCTTCCCGCGCTGCTTCACGTTTGCCGTCGACGGTCTCATCGGCGCCTCCCCCGAGCTGCTGGTGCGAACCGATGGGGCTCGGGTGGAATCGGTGGCATTGGCCGGGACCGCGGCTCGGTCCGATGATCCGGCCGCCGACGAACTGCTCGGCGCCGAGCTCCTTCGTTCCACCAAGGACCGATTCGAACACAGGCTCGCAGCCTCCTCCGTCGAGCGTGTCCTCGCTTCGCTCACGACCAGCCTGACTCGGGACCCCGAGCCGACCTTGCGAAAGCTCGACAACGTGCAACATCTCGCCACGAGCTTCGCCGGTGCACTCGATACGCCGATCTCGGCTCTGCGGCTCGCCGGGTTGCTCCATCCGACTGCGGCGGTTGGCGGAGACCCGACAGAAGTCGCCATCGAGATGATCAGAGAGCTCGAAGGCATGGATCGGGGTCGCTATGCGGGACCGGTCGGATGGATGGACGCCGCCGGACGAGGCGAGTTCGCCATTGCGATCCGGTGTGCCGAGATCTCCGGAGCCAGAGCGCGACTCTTCACCGGCGCCGGGATCATGGCCGACTCTCTCCCCGAGAACGAGCTCGAGGAGACACGTCTCAAGCTCGGAGCGATGATGTCCGCACTCGAATGACGCGAGACGTCTGAACCGGCCTCAGCCTCCTGTGACGTGCCGATCGATCGCCGAATGAGCTGCGTCTGTGAGGCGCCGATGCACGCCCACGTTCTTCGAGCGATCGGTCCTGGCAACGACGAGCGTGATCCCCGAGTCGGCGATCGCAGCGGCGATGGTCGACTGGATGTGCCCCGGTTCGGTGACCGGGCGGTATCCCAACCCGTGGAAATCGGCAAGCCGCTCGAACGAGCGTCCGTGGGGTGTTCCGAACACGGTTTCGAATCCGTCCGGGTAGCCGGCCTGCGGAAGGAACGAGAAGATTCCACCACCGTCGTTGTCGACGACGACGAAGACGCAGTCTGGCCGATCGGCGAGCAGGAATGCGTTCGAATCGTGCAGCATCGAGAGATCCCCGGCCAGTGCAACGACCGGGCCGCCCGGGGTGGACGCGACTCCGAGTGCTGTCGACACGAACCCATCGATGCCTGACGCCCCCCGGTTCGAGTACACGTCTCCGAGATCGGTGTCCATGAAGAGATCGAGATCTCGAATCGGCATCGACGAGGCCACGACCAGCCGGCCGTCGGATGCAGCCGCCCGGGCCGTGTCCCTGGCGAGGCGCGGCTCTGTCACCTCCTCCATGCCGTCCAACGTGTCTGAGACCGAGTGGGCGATCGCCCGGTCGACGGCTCTCAGCTCGTCCAGCCAGTCGGGATCTGCTGTCGGGATGGATGCGACCCGGACCGCTGATGTTGCGCGCGCCCGAGGATCCAACCACCGACCCGACGGATCGACCGCTGTTGTCGGCACTCCGGCCAACCAGCCGGCGAGCGGCCGGGAGAGACCGACCCGTCCCACGGTCACAACGCGATCGGGCAGCCATCGGTCGGCGTGGGGATGGCTCGCCAGATGGTGTAGTCCGGTGAGCGCGGCCGAACTCCGGAGACCCGAGTGGGGTTCGGCCACGTGCGCCACCCCGTCGAGATCGAGCTCGACCGGAGCCGTGGTGTCGCCGAACAGAACCAGCGCGCGCTCGGGGACATCGGAACGGGGAAACGCCGCCGGACTCGGTTTCGGGGCCACGGTCCACGGCTCATCATCCGATCTTCCGGCGGTGTCCGAGACGAAGGGTTGGGCCGCCGTTCGCCCGTCGTCGGTGGCCGGCACCAGCGGCTCGCGGAACGGGAGGTTGAGGTGGACGGGGCCGGCCATGCCGGTCGCCCCCGTCGCCGCGGCGACGGCGCGAGACGCCATGGATCGCCACAGAGGACCGGAGTCGGGGCGGTCTTCCGATGGACCGGGATCGAACTCCCACCGCACGCGGGACCCGAAGATCCCACGTTGGTCGATCGTCTGATTGGCACCGCGATCGAGCAGCTCTGGCGGGCGGTCTGCGGAAAGCACGATGAGCGGACGGTTGGAGAGATCTGCCTCCACGATCGCGGGAAGCAGGTTCGCCACGGCGGTCCCGGAGGTCGTCACCACCGCAGCCGGCGAACCTCCGGACGACAGACCGATGGCGAAGAACCCGGCCGAGCGCTCGTCGATCTCGACGTGGATCGAGAACCCCAGCGAGAGAGCCGTCATCGAGAGAGCTGCGGAACGGGACCCCGGGGCGATCACCACATGGCGAACGCCGTTACGGCGGAGCTCGTCGAGGACCGTCTCCGCCATCGCGACCGATGGATTGGGGTGAGTCATGTGAGCATCTCAGCTGCCTGTCGGAGTCGACGCAACAGTCTGCTCTCGGTCTCGGCGTCCGCCTGCCACTCGTCGAGCAGGTCGGGATCGGGAACGATGTCTCTCACCTCGATCATCCCGCCGATCGGAAGGAGCGGATCGGTGGTGACGTCGCCGGCGAGGAGGACCGCGGTGGCGAGGCCACAGTCGTACTGGAGATCCGGGAGCGCGGCTGCCGTCCGCAGACCCGCCGAGAGGCCGACCGACGTCTCGAGCGCCGAACTGATCACGACGGGCATTCCCGACCGTTCTGCCAGGTCGAGGGTTCGTCGCACTCCGCCCAGCGGTTGGACCTTGAGCACGAGCAGGTCGGCCGCCCCACGCTCGACGACCTCCATCGGGTCGGCCGCCTGGCGGATGACCTCGTCCGCGGCGATCGGAACGTTGACCCGTCTCCGCAGTGCGATCATCTCGTCGATCGTTGCGACCGGCTGTTCGACGTACTCGAGGCCGAACCAGTCCAATTCGTTGATCCGATCGGCGGCCTCGTCGACGGTCCATGCCGCGTTCACGTCCACACGGAGTCGCCCGTCGGAGCCCAGCGCGTCACGTACCGCGGCGACTCTGGCGAGGTCCGCCTCGCGCGAATCCCCCGGATCCGCCACTTTGACCTTGGCGGTTCGGCATTGCGACTCGCTCACCAGCTGAAATGCCTGCTCGGCAGGGACCGCCGGCACGGTGACGTTGACAGGGATGCATTCGCGATACCGGGGTGGGCGCTCGGCGACGGCCGACTCCAATGCCGATGCGAGCCATCGACACGTCGTACTCGGCGGATAGTCGGGAAATGGTGAGAACTCGCCCCAACCCGCGGGCCCCTCCAAGAGCACCGCCTCGCGCCAGGTGACCCGGCGGAAACGGACGATCATCGGGATCCTGACCGGATGGATCCTGACGTCGTCGAAGCTCACGATCCCTGTTCCGTCCGGATGAAGTCAACGACCCTGGCGACCTGTTCGTCCGAGAGCGTGTTGCCGAACGCCGGCATGCTTCCGCGTCCGTTGGCGGTCACATCTGCGACGAAGCTGTCAGGCTTGTCGACGAGATCTGAACCTGCGCCGAGTGCCGGCCCGACGCCGCCACTCAGATCGGCGGCGTGGCAGCGGGTACAGAACTGGGCGTAGAGCTCTTCACCCGTTGCGTTGGGGTCGGCCTGGCCGGTGCATGCGGCAACGACGGCCACGAGAACGATCGACAGAGCGCGAATTCGCATCCTGCGATGGTACGCCGAGGCGTGCCTCCATCGGCAACCGGCGGCGGTCGGGCCGCACCAGTCGGTCTTTCGACTCAGCGGAGCTCGGGCCCCAGATGGTCGAGGATCAGCTTGACGTCCTGGGAACGGTCCTTTGCGGCGATCAGGATGGCATCCGGCGTGTCCACGACGACCACGTTCTCGAGACCGATCACAGCAACCAGGCGATCACCGGCTCGGACATAGGATCCACTCACATCGCGCAGCAGGGTGTTCCCGATCGTGACGTTGGCCTCACCGTCGGAACCCACCTCCCACAACGCCTGCCACGAGCCGACGTCGCTCCACCCCGCATCGAGCGGAACCACTGCGACCCGGTCGGCGTTCTCCATGACCGCATGGTCGATCGAGATCGATGGGGACGAGGCAAAGGACGGACCGGGCTCCGTGACACGCCCCGTGGTGCGCCGCTCCTCCCACGCACGAGACACGGAAGCAGCCACCTCCGGGGCGTGGGCGTTCAACTCGTCCAGCAGCGTCCCGGCCGTGAACAGGAACATCCCGGCATTCCAGAGATGTCGGCCATCTGCGAGGTAGTTCTCGGCAGTGGCGGCGTCCGGCTTCTCTACGAAGCGCTCCACCACCGACCACTCTCCTCGCTGATCGCCGATCTCGATGTAGCCGTACCCGGTCTCTGGGCGCGTGGGAGCAACCCCGAAGGTGACGAGAAGGCCCTCCTGGGCTGGCGTGATCGCGGCGCTCACCGCCGCCCGGAACGCTTCGTCATCGAGGATGAGCGCATCCGAGGGCATGACGAGCATGAGATCCGCCCGATCGACGGCGTTGGCGGCCAGCGCGATCGCAGGAGCCGTGTTGCGCCCTTCGGGCTCGACGATGATCGCAACGGGCTCGACGCCGATCTCCTCGAACTGGGCTTCGATCGTCTCGGCGTGCGCCCGATTGCCGACGACGATCGGCGCAGTGACACCGTCGATTCCGACGGCGCGGTTCACTGCCTGCTGGAACAGGGTCTCCGGGCCGGTCAACGCTACGAACTGCTTCGGCGTCGAGGCGCGCGACATCGGCCACAGCCGTGTACCGCTGCCACCGCTCAGAATGACCGGAGTGATCCGCATCTCTGGAAGGGTAGGCCGCACCATTCGTCGCCCATCGACACGCTCGGGCATCTGAGCCGCTACCTTCACGCCCAACGACTCTGGGAGAGCCCGCCATGCAATTCCTGCTGTGGATCCACATACTCGCTGCCGCCTCCTGGTTCGGCGGCGTGGTCGCCACGATGATCGGGAGTCGGTTCTTCGACTCGGAGGCCGAGCCGGTTCAGGCCGGCTGGTATCGCACCGTGCTCCGGCTGGGACAGGTGCTGTACACCCCGGCGGCGGTGCTGGTGCTCCTCACCGGGGTCTCTCTCGTGACGGGCAGCGATGCCTACGGCTTCGGCTCGACGTTCGTCTCGATCGGATTCCTGGCGGTGATCGTCGGTGCGGGACTCGGAATGGGTGTCTACGGCCCGAAGAGCAGAGAGGCCGCTGCGGCGTTCGACCACGGCAACGAGGGCGCAGCTGCGGCCGCGGTGTCGAGGTTGCGCCTCGTGGGAGGGCTCGAACTCGCGTTGCTCGCCGTCACGATCGCATCGATGGTCTGGAAGTGGGGCGTCTGAGCCTCAGGGCTGACAGGAGGGGCACCACCAGATCTTGCGCCCTTTCATGTCCGAACGCTCGATGACCGTCCCACACCGACGACACGGCTCGCCCTTCCGTTTGTACACGTAGGTCCGTTCCCCGCGGCGAATGTCCGATCTTCGGGAGCGCCCGACGTCGTCGGGATCCGTGGTCACGATACGACCCGACTTCTCACCCCGGCGGAGCTGGTCGACGGCCTCGTGCCAGATACGTTCGACGTCGCTCGGCTCGACCTGTTTCGATTCGACGTGTGGGTTGATTCCCAACCGGAAGAGAATCTCGGCCCGGTAGACGTTCCCGATGCCGCAGAGCACCGACTGATCCAGGAGCG
>CBDTXZ010000021.1:0-26772 GCA_965364515.1 uncultured bacterium | reverse complement strand
CGAATTCACGTTCACGCTCGATCCGTTCGAGCCGATCTCGATCACCGTCTGAGCGACGCGGAGCCGCCGGGACTCGTAGGATGCGATTGCCCGATCGAGGACGACGATGGCCACACACTCCGATCACCTGGCCTTCCTCCGGTCGACGCCGCTGTTCGCGTCGGTCCCTGACGACACCCTGTCTCGCGTCGCCGAGATCGCATCCGAGAAATCCCACGACGCCGGCAAGGTCATCGTCCGGCAGGACGGTCGAGCGCATGCATTCCACCTCATCCTCGAGGGTGAGGTCGAAGTCGTTGCGGACGACGTCGCAGTCGCCACCCTCGGCCCCCGGGATCACTTCGGGGAGATCGCCGTCGTCAACGACGCCAGGCGCAACGCCACGGTCACGGCAATCACCCCCGTGCGGATACTCGCGATCGACACGGTCTCGTTCCGCCGTCTGGCGGCCTCGGATCCAGCGCTGATCGGCGCACTCCCGAAGTCGATCGCCGAACGGCTGGCGAATCGAGACGAGAAGCTCAACAACTGATCGACGCGACGATCCGAGACGGTTCCGTCGCCGGCGACGTTGCGCCTGTTCCATTTCGAGTCTCAGCCGGCCCGCAGCTCGTCGATCAGTGGATGGATCCAGCCGGCCCCCATCGCAAGCAGTTCGGGATGGTCGTTGAGCGTCGACAGATGGAGTGTCTCCACCTGATCTTGGACCTTCTCGATCGTGTAGCCGATGTCGAGCTGGGTCTCGTGGTTCTCGGTGACGAATCCGATGGGGGCAAACACAAGAGCACGGGCACCCAGCCCGATCAAGTTACCCGCCGCCTGATCGACGTCCGGAGTGGTCCACTTTCCGGGAACCGGGTGGTTCATCCATCCGGGACTGATCAGCGGAAATCTGCTGATGAGCCTGGACTGCATGGAGTAGTAGAGCGCAGTGCTCTCGCGGACACCGGTCTCGTGGCCCTTCGACTCGAGCGGGCACCCGTGGAGACAGAGGACGACGCCGATCTGGCTGGCGACGTAGCGATCCAGGAGCGGTGCCAGACCGCTCTCGATGTGGTCGACGAGAAGCTGCTGGAAGTCCTGGCGCTCCCAAAACGACGGCAGATATCGGATGCCGTCCACCCAAGCGCCGTCCGAATGAAGCGCCTCGTTTATCTGCTGGAGCGCGAGACCACTCGTGAACACGGAGTCGACGACCAACCATGGATAGACGACGATCTTCTCGAATCCCTGGCTGCGGATCTCCGTCAGCACCTGATCAGGGAGGTGGGGCTCGACGAAGTTGAACGCTTTGAATACGGCGACGTCGTCACCGTACGTCTCTTTGAGGCTCGTCTCGATCCCGGCGCGCTGACGCTCGAAGATGTCGTTGTGGGGTGAGTGGTAGTGGTTGGCTGCATGCCACTCCTTGCGCTGGCTGCGTTCGAGGCGACGTGACAACCACGGGATCGAAAAGTCGGGAAACCTGATCGATTTTGCCACCAGCAGACGAAACGATCGCTCGTTGTACTCCTGGAAGTCGTCGTACTCCTCGACCTCTCCGTACCCACACAGGAGCACTGCGACTCTTCCCATCACTTCCTCCCCACCGCTCGTACGATGTGCCGCTCCGAGATCGGAGAGACTAACTGAGGGATGCGGAGGGAGGAATGGGTCCGATACCCCTCACCGAGCGGACCCAGGCGACTCCTCGAATGGGGGGCAAAGCCGCCCACGTTCTCTGGCTGGTGCGACAAGGCTTCCGAGTCCCCGAGACGTGGGTGATCCCTGCCGGCCCCACGGCTAGGGACGAGTTGGAGGTCGACGCATGGCTTCCGGACGACGGGCCATGGGCGATCCGCTCCTCGGCGGCGGTGGAGGACGGCTTCGATTCCTCCTACGCCGGCCAGTTCGTGACCCTGCTCGACGTGACCGGATCCGCCGACGTCGACGAAGCCATCTGGACCGTCCTTCGGTCCGCTGAGGACTCGGCTGCCGCCGTCTACCGCGAGCGTATTGGAGACGACGAGCCCATATCGATGGCCGTCATCGTGCAACGAATGGTGTCGCCCCGGATCTCAGGGGTGGCATTCTCACGGAATCCGATGACGGGTCTCAACGAGATCGTCGTCGAGGCGGTACCGGGAAGCGGCGATGCGCTCGTCGGACAGGGAGTCACTCCGGAACGCTGGATCCGACGCTGGGGAGCGTGGAGCACGAGTCCTGGCGAGCGACCCGTGCTGACGGAGGAACTCGCCACTCGGATCTCATCGGAGACCGAAGTGATCGCCGATGCCTTCGGATCGCCGGTCGACCTCGAATGGGTGTGGGACGGCCTCGAGCTCTGGTGGGTACAGGTTCGGCCGATCACCGGGCTGGACCGCGTATCGGTGTACTCGAACCGCATCTCTCGTGAGGTCATGCCCGGGATGATCAAGCCGTTGGTCTGGTCCGTGAACGTTCCCGTCGTGAACCGGGCATGGATCGACCTGTTCGCCGAAGTGATCGGACCGAACGACCTCAGACCCGATCAGCTCGCGAGGCAGTTCGCCTATCGCTCGTATTTCGACATGGGAACCATCGGGGAGATCTTCGAACTCCTCGGGATGCCGCGTGACGGCCTCGAGATGCTGCTCGGACTGCCGTCGGACGGCAAGCCGGGATTCCGCCCGTCGGCCGCAACGATCCGCCATCTGCCGAGAATGATCGCAACGCTGGTCGGGAAGCTCCGCTACGGGCGCAACCTCACCGACGAAGTGCGACGGCTCGATGTCCGCTTCACCGAGATCGGATCAGTGGAACTCCGCGCACTCAGTGACTCCGGCCTGTTCGAGCACGTCTCGGAGCTCTCCGACGTGACGAGCGGAGCGGCCTACGTCAACATCGTGACGCCACTGCTCGCGAATGCCTACACGGCGGCGATGCGCCGGCAAATGGTCAAACACGGCCTGGAACCCGACGATCTCGATCTCGAGCTGGGCGGAGCGAGCAATCCGTACAGTCCGAATCCCGCGCTCGGCCGCCTGGGGGCCTCGATCGCCGAATGTGGCACCGAGACCGTCGAAGCCATCCGAGCCGACGGCATGAGAGGGTTGCCGACGCACCTCGAAGCTGACCTCGACCGGTTACTCGAGGAGTACGGCCACCTCTCCTACAGTGGCAACGACTTCTCCGTGCCCCCGTGGTCGGAGCAGCCAGACGAGGTCCTTCGCATGGCCATCGACCACGCAGAGGTGACCGGATCGCACCGCGCGATGTCGTGGAAGGCGGCCGTCGAGCGGCTGGGACCGGTCGCGCGGGCGTCGATCGGGTGGCTGCACCGGAAAGCGAGCGAGTTCGTCGACCATCGCGAGCACGTGTCGTTCGTGTACACCTTCGGGTACGGGCTCTTCAGACCCGCCTTTCGAGAGGTCGGGCGTCGCCTCGCCGAACGCGACGTCATCGACTCGGCCGACGACGTGATGCTGCTGACGCTCGACGAGCTCAGGTCCGCCTTGCTCGACGGAGCGTATGCCACTCCCCCCAGGGAACTCGTCTCACTTCGGCTGAAGGAGATGACGGATCTCGCAAACGTCGAGATGCCAGAGACGATCTTCGGCGACGACTTCGTCCCGGTCGGACAGGGCCCTCTTCAGGTGGACCGCCTGACCGGGGTCGCGACGTCACGGGGACGGCACCGCGGCACACTCCGGGTCGTAGAGAACATCGACGACGCTCACCGGGTGAAGCCGGGAGACGTCGTCGCCATTCCGTTCAGCGACGTCGGTTGGACACCGCTCTTCGCCAGGGCAGGAGCCGTGATCGCCGAGGCCGGCGGCATGCTGTCGCACAGCAGCATCGTGGCCCGCGAATACCGGATCCCGTGCGTCGTGTCGGTCCCTCGTGCGACCCGACTACCGGACGGAGCAACGGTCGTGGTCGACGGCTACACCGGAACGGTCAGTGTCGAACGACAATCGGGGGACGTCGAATCAGTCGGGTAGGTACTTGTCCCGATCGAGAGACGGATGTCCTCTCGTGAGCAGCTTCATGGCCTCACGACGATCGATCTCTCCCGCCTTCTGCATTCGACTCAAGTCGGTCAAGGTCGGCCAGATCGCCGGCCACACGGCCACGTTGATTGCGATCGCATACGCAAAGGCCTCCCATCCTGCTCCACGCCACCAGAACCATGGAAACAACCAGACGACACCCGAGACGTACGAGACAACCACGTTGCGGAATCCCGCGCCGGTGAGACTTCCGAGAAGCGTCACCACCGCGACCGCCGGCCAATCGAGGACTGCGAGGCCACCGAGATACGGAGACATCCCGGCCCCGCCTCGAAAGCGGTGGAACACCGGATAGTTGTGACCGACCACTGCAGCGGCTGCGGCGAAGAACTCGTAGTCGTGGTCCGGAAACGCCAGCTTGAAGCCGAGCACCGGGACCGCCGCCTTGGCCATGTCCAGCAGCCCGGTCAGGCATCCGTATCCAGGACCCCGCTTCAGCGAGATGAGCGACGCGCTGGTGCGGTCGAACCGGATGGTCCCCTCCCCGAGCTTCACCTCGACGCCACTCAGATCGTCGTCGGGCAACACCCACCTGCCGAGGATCCGAGTGAACGAGATCGCTCCGAACAGATATCCGGCCACGACTGCGCCGAACGCAGTCCAAACACTCACCATCCATCCCTCTCGTGGACCCGGCGACCCTACCGCTGCGAGAGGTCTGATGGCCGGCGGATCGTGGCCCGAGCCGTATCCATCGGTCAGACGGCGTCGGCGGTCTCGTCCCCCAACCGGTAGTTGGGGAGCTCGGGCATCTTCCTGGCGATCAGAACGGCGCCGAGAATGCAGGCGAGGCCGCCGGACACCACCGAGATCTGCGGCGTCGTCACCGAGGCGACCGCGCCTGCCTCGAAGTCGCCCACTCTCGGGCCGCCACTGACGACGGCGATGTGGATCGAGGACAGCCTTCCTCGTAATCGGTCGGGAACCGCCAGCTGCAGGATGGTGTTGCGAAACACCGCCGAGACCACGTCGGCTCCACCGGCGATTGCGAGGAGGACAACGGCCACGACCACCGATCGGGCGAGCCCGAACCCCGCAATCGCCGCACCCCAGGCGATCACAGCGATCACGACAGCCCTGCCTTGGCGCTGGATACGGCCGACCCAGCCCGAGGTGATCGCAGCGAGAAGGGCGCCTGCCCCCGGAGCTGCATAGAGCAGACCGACGGTAGACGCATCCCCGCCCAGCACGGTCGCACCGATCGCCGGGAAGAGCGCCTGGGGCATGCCGAACACCATGGCGTTGAGGTCGATGGCGAAGTTGGCCTGAAGGACGCGGCGGCCACGGAGGAAGGTGAACCCTTCCTTGATCGACTCCCAGCCGAACCGCTGCCCGCCCCCTTCGGGCTCCAGCTTGCCGATCCGGAACATGAAGAAGGTGCCGAGCGCAAAGGCCGCCGCCTCGATGGCGAACGTGAGTGTCAGGCTGGTCTGTGCGATCAGGAGCCCGCCGACCGCAGGTCCAACGGTCTTGGCGATGTTGCCGAGGGTCTGGCTGAGGGCCAGCGCCGACGGCAGGAGCTCCCGACCCACGAGAGCAGGGACGGAGGCCGAGCGCGCAGGGTTGTCGATGGCCGAGATGGCGGCGTTGGCTCCGCTCAACACGAAGATCAGCCACACGATCGGAGCATCGAGCGAAGCGTTCACCGCCAACCCCACGGCGGTCAGCATCAGGCCGAGCTGGGCGGCAACGAGCAGCCTGCGACGATCGATCGAGTCGACGATCGCTCCACCGACGAACGAGGTGGCGAGCAGCGGTACGAGCTGTGCGATTCCGAGCGCACCGACGAGCAGCGTCGATCCGGTGAGCTCGTAGACCTGAAACGGCACGGCCACGACCGTCAGCTGTCGACCGAACCAGGCGAGGGCGAGGCCTGCGTACAGCCAACGGAATCCAGGTGACCGTTTGAGTGGCGTGACGTCGACGAAGAGCAGCCGCGAATACCGCTTGAGCTTCGAATCAGTCATGGGAGTTCCCCCGGCTCGGGCCGGCGAAGCCGCTCCGGGATGATCAGGCGTCGACCACGTCGGGCAGCGCATCCAGTACGCATGCCGCCTCGTGACCCGGCCCCCGCACCGTGAGCACGACCTCGTCGACCGGGCGGAAACCGATGTGGACCCGCTTTCCCGAGACCTCGAGCCGGTCGAGGGCACTGCGCATCGCAGAGGGCACGTCTTCGGACCTGAGAGCGGCCGCAAGGGCGTTTGCTGCGGCCTCATCCTCGAACTCGAGCATGCCGGTGAAGGCGTCGGTCCGTTCCACATCGGCGATCTGATCGAACATGCCTTCCTGGTCCTGAAGCCAACGGACGACGTCGTCGAGCTCCCATCCGCACTCGGGTGTCGCCACGGGACAGCGGGTGTGGAAACGGCACCCCTGAGGCGGTCGAGCCGGATCGGGTACCGATCCTTCCAGCGAGCGCATGGGCACGTCAGCGCCCTCTGAGACGTCGGGGCTGGCACCGAGCAGTGCGTCGGTGTACGGGTGGCTGGGATCGTCGAAGATCACCTCGGTGCTGCCGGCCTCTGCGACTTTTCCGAGATACATCACGACGATGCGATCGGCCATGTGTCGTACGACCGACAGGTCGTGTGTGATGAACAGGTACGTGAGACCGCGCTCCTGCTGCAGTTCGTGGAGCAGGTTGAGGATCTGTGCCTGCACGGACACGTCGAGCGCGCTCGTCGGCTCGTCGAGAATGACCAACTCGGGATCGAGTGCGAGCGCCCTGGCAATGGAGATCCGCTGGCGCTGACCGCCGGAGAACTGGTGGGGGTAGCGGTAGAGGTGCTGACGTCCCAGCCCGACCTGTTCGAGGAGCTCCACGACTCGATCCGTCAGTTCGCTGCCGGAGGCCTCGTTGTGGACCTTGAGCGGCCTGCCAACGATGTCCCGGACGAGTTGCCGGGGATTCAGCGACGAGAAGGAATCCTGGAACACGACCTGACAGTTGCGGCGATACCGCTTCCAGGCCTCGCCCTCGAGTCGATCGACACGGTGGAGTCGCTCGATCTCGTCGAGCTCGGAGCGCTGCTCGTCGGTCCGGGCCTCTTCGGGAATCGCCAACAGGGCGTCGAGCCGATCACGCTCACCGCTCGAGAGGTCGAAGAATGCGCCGCCGTCGGTCGGATCCATCAGACCCGAGACGCAGCGCCCAAGGGTGGTCTTCCCGCAGCCGCTCTCCCCGACCAGACCAACCGTCTCTCCCCTGCGGATGTCGAACGAGACGCCGTCGACCGCGCGCACCGCTCCGACCACCCGCTGGAGAGCACCCTCTCTGATGGGGAAATGCTTCTCGAGGCCGCGCAGACCGAGCACGATCTCGCCCGGCGTGGAGGCCTCGCGGGGCCCCGGGGATGTTTCGGCGATGGTCATGAGGTCCTCCGGTCGAAGGACGGCGGATCACCGTCGGGTGGCGGGTGATGGATGAAACAGGACACCGGATGCGAGACGTCGACATCGGAGAGTCGGGGGTCGATCGTCTCGCACGCCTGGGTCGAGAAGGCGCACCGACCCGAGAAACGGCACGAGGGCGGCGGATCGATGAGCTCGGGAACGGTCCCCTCGATCACGACCAGTTTGCCGCGCTCGTGCTGTGCGGATGGGAGGGCGGCCAACAGACCTCTGGTGTACGGGTGGAGCGGGTCGTGGAAGATCTGTTCGGTCGGGCCGACCTCGGCGATCCGCCCGGCGTACATGACTGCGACCCGATCGCACACCCGACGGACGAGCGACAGGTCGTGGCTGATGTAGAGGACGGCCGTCTCGTGGATCTCCTGGAGCTCGCGCACGAGTTCGAGAATGCGCGCCTGCACCGTGACATCGAGAGCCGTCGTCGGCTCGTCGGCGATCAGCAGATCGGGGTTGCACGCCAACGCCTGGGCGATCATGACTCGTTGCCGCATACCACCCGAGAGCTCGTGCGGATATCGGTCCATCACCTTCAGCGGGTTGGGGATCTGGGTCTCTGCGAGGGCATCGATCACCATCTCGTCGACCGCTCGACTGATCTGGTTCCGTTTCGATCGCAGCGGCGGCAGCGCGAGCAGCAGTCGCTCTGGCACACGGGAGTGCAGTGCGGCGTGGCGGTGGAGCAGGGTGCCCACCTCGTCCGGCACCATTCCGGCCCGCTCGAGGATCTCGGACTCGCGGTGCTCGTAGAACACCTCCCCGATCTGATCGCGAATGGAGAGCGCCGGATTCAATGCCTTGGCCGGATCCTGGAAGATCATGGCGATGCGATTGCCACGGATTTCCCGGAGTCGCTTCTCGGGGATCGACGTCAGGTCGACCGTCTCGTTGCCGGTTTGCTCACAGGCGGCACACCCCGAGCCGTTGCAGCTGGTGCAGGCCACCGAGACCCTGCCGGTCTGGCCGCAGTGGTTGCAGCCGGCACCATGGCATCGATCGCACGGCTGCTTCGGTCGAAACAGCACGGAACCTCCGACGTGAATCCCGGGCGGCATCGGCACGAGTCTGAGGAACGACCGTGCCGTCACGCTCTTGCCGCACCCGGTCTCGCCGACGAGTCCCAGCGTCTCGCCGTCGCGAATGTCGAACGAGACCCCGTCCACTGCGTGGACGGTGCCTTCCTTCGAGGAGAAGTGGACCTGCAGGTCGACGACCGAGGCGATCGCGTCGGTCCTGGTGTCGGGGGCTACGGCGTCACTGGGTCCTGTGAGGGTCATCGCTTCGACTCGGTCCGGGGATCGAGAATGTCACGGAGTCCGTCACCGACGAGGTTGAATGCCAGGGCCCACAGGAACACCATGAGGCCGGGGAACGTCGAGGCCCACCAGCGGCCGGCTGAGATCCCTGCCTGACCCTCGGATACGAGAACGCCCCATTCCGCCAACCCCGCTTCGGCGAGTCCGATGAAGCTGAGGGTCGCACCGACGAGAACGATGTGGCCCATGTCGAGCGTCGCCTGAACCATGACCGGGGTGATCGAGTTCGGGAGAATGTCCTTGAGATAGATCCGCCAGGGCGAATCGCCGATGACCCGCGCCGCGTCGACGTATTCGTTCTCCTTGATGTGAATCACCTGCGCCCGCATGATCCGGGCGTACTTGACCCAGAAGACGACGGCGAGCGCGAGGATGATGTTGCCGAACGACGGGCCGAGCACCGCCGCGATCGCAAGGGCGAAGATCAGTTCGGGGATCGAGAGGAAGACGTCCACGATCCGCATGAGGATCTCGTCGACCTTCCCCCCGCGGAACCCGGCGAGACTGCCGACCGCCACGCCGACGGTGACGGTGATTGCGACCACGATGAGGGAGAGGCGCAGCGATGTCCGGGCACCCCACACGACGCCGTAGAAGACGTCACCGCCGGTGCCGGTCGTGCCGAGGATGTGACCCTCCGTGCCTGGCGGAGCGTTGAGCGCTCCCCAGTCGCGGGGCATCTGGTATGGGTCGGGCGTGTTCGCCTCGGTGATGATCGGAGCGAAGGCAGCCATCGCCAGCATGGCGCCGATCATGACGATGCCCGCCACGGTCAGCGGGTTCGACATGACGTTCGACGTCAGCTCCCGTGCCCGCCGGAGCCGGGTCTGGAGCGCCGACTCGGGCAGGGGCCCGACTCGAGGAACCGGTCGTGTGACATCTGCCATGGTTCAGACTCCCAGGACGACGCGACGGTCGAGATAGGCGTAGAGGACGTCGACGGCGAGGTTGACGAAGAGGAACAGGATGCTGGTGAACATCACGTAGGCCATGATCGTCGCCTGATCCCCCCTGAGGACGGCGTCGGCCATCCATCGCCCCAACCCCGGCCATCGGAAGATGATCTCGGCGACCACAGTCCCCTGCAGCAGGAAGCCGAAGCTGAGCCCGATGACGGTGACGGTCGGCATGAGTGCGTTGCGTCGGGCGTGGCGCCGGAGCACGATCCGCTCTGGAAGGCCCTTGGCCCGGGCGGCGTCGACGTACTCCTCCTGGAGCTCCTCGACGAGTGAGGAGCGCATCATCCTGGAGATGATCGCCGTCGCGCCGTATCCGAGCGTCAGCGCCGGCAGCGTGAGATGCCAGATGGCATCGACGAAGGCGGGCCAACTCCCGGCGAGGATGGCGTCGACGGTGTACAGGTTGGTCGGGTGGGCGATGCTCTGGAAGATGTCGGCGTCGCTCCGCCCGATGGGGAACCACCCGAGGAACACCCAGAACACGATCAGCATGAGGATGGCGAACCAGAACAGCGGCATGCTCGCTCCGCTGATCGAGAAGATGCGTGTGAAATGATCCGGGAATCGGTTTCTTCGCGCACCGGCGAAGGTCCCGAGACCGATGCCGAGCGTGACTGCGACGATCGCGGACGCAACGGCCAATTCCATGGTTGCCGCCAGCTTGGGCGGGAAGGCCTCGGTCACGGGCGCAGCCGCTACGCCGGACCATCCGAGGTCGCCCTGCAGCACGCCGGAAGCCCAGTAGACATACTGCACGGGAAGCGGTTCGTTGAGCTTGAAACGCTCCTCGAGCTGGGCGATCTCGTCCTGGGACATCTCGTGCGAGAGGTAGATACCGATCGGCGACCCACCGACCCGGGTGAGCGCGAACACGATGATGGACGTCCCGATCACGAGGAGCGGAAGCACCATCAGCCTGCGGAGTACGTAGTCCCTGATCTGCATCTGTGTCGGTCGCCTCTCGAATTGATCGAGCCAGGGGCGTTCTGCGCCCGCCCCCGGCTCGAATCAGTGTCTCACTACTTGTCGAAGAGCGAGAATTTCATGTTGGGCCGTGGCCACAGGGTGTTGAGAGTGAACCCCTCGACCCAGGTCCTGTGGGCGTTCGCAACGCCCTCCTGGGCCGCGATCAGCCACATCGGGTCCTCGTAGAGGAGGTTCTGGAGCTCGGAGTAGAGCTCGGCTCTGCGCTCGACGTCGATCTCGACCTTCGCCTCGTCGATGAGCGATGCGATCTGGTCGGGATTCCGGTACGCCTGAGCGAAGCCGTGCACCTGTCCCCATTCGCCGTCCGGATGCTGGTAGGCCTGCATGTAGGCGTGCGGGTCGGCGAACGGGTCGGCGTTCTTGACCCACATGGCGTATGGCACCGGGTCGGAGGCGTGCGCCTCGTCGAACTGCGCCTCGGCGACCGCCAACACCCGGATCTGGAAGTTGGGATTGAGTCGCTCGATCGAGTCCTTGAGCACCAGCGCCGCGGTCTCGAAGAGGTTCGCAGCCTCGGTGATCACCGAGACCGTGAATCCCTCGTCCCAGACGCCGGCTTCACGGAAGAGCTCCTCGGCGCGGGCCGGATCGGCAGCCGTGTACTTCGGCGCGTCCGGGTCGTACCCGAAGATCCCCTGTGGGATGTAATGGGAGTTGAAGTCGCCCACTCCGCCGAGGGCACTGTTGAGGAAGGCCTCGTAGTCGAATGCGTGGTTGAAGGCCTGGCGGATGAGCGGATCTGCGAAGAAGTCGCCGGAGATGGTGTCCTCGGGTGGCAGCTCGTCCTCGGGGACGTTCATGTTGAAGCCGATGTGGATCGGCTCGACGAGGAGGCCGCCGGTGAACACCTCGACTCCTTCGGCGCCTTCGAGGTCACCGATGAACGACGGATCGGTCTCGATCATGTCGAAGTCGCCTGCCCGCAGCCCGAGCACGCGAACGTCGGGGTCCTGGACGACTTCGATCCGCAGATCCAGCGCCGGGGCGCCGCCCCAGTAGTCCTGATTGGCCGTGAACACCAGGTTCTCGTTCCGGTTCCACGCCTCGAAGACGTACGGTCCGGTTCCGATCGGATTGGTTGCGACGAACTCGTTGCGCTCGCCTTCGGCGTATCCGCCGTTGGCTTCGACGACCTCGTCGCTGACGATGGATGTGACCATCTGCGTCACGACGGAGTTGAGGAATGCCGCGTTGCGCTCGGCGAGTGTCACCTGGAAGGTGAATTCGTCGACGACCTGCATGTCGGCGACGTTCTCGGAGAGCAGTTCTGCGCTGGATCCGGGCAGCGACGTCGTGATGACCCGGTCCCAGGAGTAGAGGACGTCGTCTGCGGTGAGCGGGCTGCCGTCGTGGAAGGTGACACCCTCTCGGATCGGGAAGGTGTAGACCAGACCGTCTTCGGAGATCAGGCCGTTCTCGGCGCTCGGCACCTCGGTGGCGAGCGACGGCACCAGGTCGGGGCTTCCAGCGGCGAAGTCGACCAGGCGATCGTAGACCTGGAGGATCACGGCCTCGCCGTATTCGCCTGCCTCGACCTCGGCGGGATCGAGCGAGAGCGGCTCATCGTCCGCTCCGAACACGAACACGCCGGGGTTGTTGACGTCGCTGTCGCCGTCGCCTCCGGCTGTGGTGGCGGGGGCGTCGCCGTCTCCACCTGCGGTCGTCTCGGTGGTGCCGTCATCAGACGGAGCCGTCGTGTCTCCGCCGTCGTCGTCGGACGACGTGCACGCCGCCGCGACCATGGCGAGGACGAGAAGCAACACCAACCATCTCGTGTGGCCGGCTCTCTTCGTGCCTGCTGTCATTGTTCTCTCCTCCGGGTATGCGGGTCGATCTGCGTTTCGGGAGAAGCTCCCAAGACCGCAATCGATTGCAGAGCATGATCGTAACCGGTTCCTTCGACCGGCGTCAACCGTTTCGGTCTGAAACCTCAGCGCTTCGCTCGATGGGCATTCCGACCATCGATCCCCACTCGGTCCACGATCCGTCATAGACGCGGACGTTCGACCGGTCTGCGATGCGGGTGAGTGCGAACCATGCCAGGGAGGCCCGATGCGACAGCCTGCAGTAGGTCACGACTTCTCGATCCGGCCCGACGCCGGAGCCCTCCAGCACGTCGGAGATCTCATCTGCGTCGCGGAAGGTCCCGTCCGATCGGAGGAGGCGCTCGTGAGGCAGGTGAGTTGCCCCCGGGATGTGCCCGCCTCGCTCGGCACCGTGATCGAATGGAGCCGTGAGCGGTGCCACCCGCTCGCCCCGATACTCCTCTGCCGACCGGAGATCGAGCAGCGCTCGCCGTCCGTCGTCGAGTCCGGCGAGCACCCCGCCGCGCCCGATCCTGGCATCGGTCACCGGACCGGTCGGAACGGGGGCCGGCATCACCGTGGTCGGCGCAGGATCTTCGACGAGTGCACGCCTCTCCTCCTCCCAGGCGGCGTGACCGCCATCGAGAATCGACACGAGGTGTTCGAAGCCGGTCATGGCGAGCACCCAGTAGGCGTAGGTGGCGAACTGAATCGGATCGCCGACGAGCACGAGCTTCGTCCGATCACCGACCCCGAGAGCACCCAGCCGCTCTCCCATGGACGTCGAATCCGGGAAATCCCTGCGAATCGGATCCCAACACAACGCTTTCCAGTACACGTAGCGCGAGCCAGGGATGTGACCCCGGAACCACGCCGCCCCGGCGGGTGGGTAGAACGACACCTCCAGCACCTCGACGTCGGGATCGTCCAGGTGCTCCTCCAGCCAGTCGGCAGACACGAGACCCGCCATCACTGCGCCTGGAAACGGAGCGAGATCTCGGGCGCGTTCCCGAGCGTGTTGTGGATCTTGCACGCGGCTGCCACCCGTTCCATGGATTCGAGCTGACGCTCGGACGCATCTGCTTCGACCGACATCACGATCTCGATCCGTCCGATCCGGGTGGGTGCCTTGGCGACCTCGTCGGAGAGTGTCATCGAGATGTCGCCCAGGGGGATCTCCTGTCCATTCGCGAAGTTCGTCATCGTGCCGGCCATGCAGGCCGCCAATGCGCCCAAGAGGAGCTCGGTGGGGCGGAATCCATCGCCTGGTCCACCGGCCTCCACGGTGTCGTCCACGATCACCTCGAGCCCACGTGCCTTGATCGCGAATCGCCTGCCTTCGATCCTCTCGAGTTCCACGTGCATGTTCATCAATCCTTCAATCCACGGTCTCGCCGCAGCCGGGGTCGAACACGGAGCCGCGAGTAAAACACGTGAGCGTTTCAACGGACGGCGAGAGCATGCCGCCAACCTAGCCACGCTCAACGCTCCTGCAATCGATTGTCGGATTCGCGGCGGCAGGAGAACGACGTGCGATACGATCGCCGGATGAGAACGAACACGATGCATGCGATGCTCATCGAAGAACCCGACGGCCCGCTCGTGGATCGAGAAGTCCCAGTACCCGAACCAGCGCCCTTCGAGGTCCTGGTCGAAGTCGGTGGATGTGCCGTCGATCGCTTCGACGTCGCCATTCGGCGGGGCGTCCGCGAGCGGGCGACCTCGCTCCCCCACATCCTCGGCCATGAAATCGCCGGAACGGTGGCAGCCATCGGCGAGAACGTGTCCACATTCGAGCCCGGACAGCGGGTCGCCTCCACGCTGTATCTGGTGTGCGGCGAATGCCGCTGGTGCCTTCGTGGCCGCGAGACGATCTGTGAGAACTTCGGGGGTCACGTCGGCGTGAACATCCCCGGAGGCTATGCCCAGTACGTTCTGCTGCCTGCTCGGAATCTCGTGCCGATTCCCGACGATCTCGGGCTGCCCGAGGCATCGGTGCTCGCCAATGCGATCGGCACCCCGTATCACGCCATCGTGGAGCGAATGGGTATCCGGCCGGCCGATCGGCTCGTCATCACCGGGGCAGGTGGTGGCGTGGGGTTGCATGCGATTCAGGTGGGCGTCATGGCTGGTGCGGATGTCATGGCCGTCGACCTGGGCGCGGAGAAACTCGACCACGCGACCTCCCTCGGAGCCTCCTACGCGGTCGACCCGACCCAAACCGACCTCGCCGACGCGATCGCCGATTGGACTCACGGCCGTGGAGCCGACGGCGTGCTCGAGCTCGTCGGGCCGGCGACCATGCCCGCCACGCTGAACGGCCTGGCCAAGGGCGGCAAGATGGTCATCGTCGGGTCACACACGGGCAAGGACTGGACGATCGACCCCGGTGACATCTACCGGAACGAGTGGGAGATCCGCGGCTCTCGCAACGTCTCGGCAGACGAGCTCAGGACGGTCGTCGATCTCGTCGACCGCGGGCTCATCGAGCCCATCATCGATCAGACCGGTCCGCTCTCCGCCGCCGAGCGTTTTCAACAGCGAGTGATCGACGGCACCGTGATCGGCCGAGACGTCCTCGTACCCTGAGCCCTCGAAGGACACGCCTCGCTCCTTGCCGGCTCGGGGCGTGCAGCGTCGGGTCCGACCGGATACGATCGTCGACGAGGAGGTCACCATGTCTCGCTCCCCACACCATCTGATCGCACTCGCCGCCGAGTTCGAGAAGGAGGGCCAATACAACGCAGCCAAACTCGTTCGCGCTGCAGCCACCTCCTGGCTCAACCGGGCTTCGACCGAGTCTGTCGTCCCCTCCCAGCCCGCGGAGCAGGCGACTGCGCTCCGCGAGATCGCCGAGGCGCTGACGGGAAGCGCAGCCGCAAGCCTCACAGAGCCGATCCTCGCAGCCGCCGCGGCGCTCGAGACAGGCAACGTACCGCTCTACGACGAGGCGCCCGATCCATACGTCTGCCGCATCTGCGGGCATGTCGAACTGGCGGCGTTCGCCGACCGCTGCGTCCGGTGTGGCCGCTGGCCGACCGCAGCCGAGCGAATCAGACCGATCTACTGGGCACGGGCGTCCACCCCTCCGGAGGCGCTCGAGATGCTGAGACAGGCTCCCGAAACCGTCCGTTCGATCCTGGGTCGAGGCGATCCGAGCCTGCCCGGGCCGGATGGCGGCTGGTCCGCTCATCAGACCCTGGAGCACCTCCACAATGCCCAGGGGATCTTCAGGGGTCGCATCGATCAACTGATTGCGGGCGGTGATCCCGAACTGGCATCGGTACTCGTCTGGAGAATGGACGGCACGGAATCGACGACGGACACCCTCCTCGAAGCGTATTCCGAGCTCCGATCCGAGATCGTCGATCTGCTCTCGGAGATGGACCTCTCGGCGTGGTGGAACACCGGGCGACACGAGGAATTCGGCCGGATCACCCTGGCCGAACAAGCCAGCTACTTCGCCAATCACGAACCGACGCATCTCTCCCAACTCGCCGCCGCCGTGGGGTGAGGTACTGCTCCCGGTCGTCGATCCGGGGGTGAGCGCGTCTCGGCGACCGGGGTCCTCCACCTTGGGGACCCCTCGAGTCGAAAAAATCCTGCAATCGATTGCGATGGCTGAGCGGTCGCGGATACAGTGAGCCGCATGCCGACCGCAGCGATCCTCGGACTGAGGTACCCCGACTTCGACATCGAGCAGGAGATACTCGGCGACGTCAACATCGTCTCCGGCCTCGGCGAGACCGCCGACGAGATCGCGGACATCGCAGGCGAAGCCGAGGTCATCATCGCCGGCTCGCTACCGAAGTTCACCCGAGAGGTCCTCGAACGACTGCCACACCTCAAGGCCATCGTCCGTGCCGGCATCGGCGTCGACAACGTCGACCTCGACGCCGCCCGGACCGCAGGCATCGGCGTGTCGAACGTCCCCGACTACGGAACCGAGGCAGTCGCCCAGCACACACTCGCGATGTCGCTGGCTGCGTCCCGCCGCCTCGGCGAAGCCGATCGCATCGTTCGAACGGGCCGGTGGGGATTCGACGAGCTCCGACCGATCCACGTGCCAGGTGAGCTCACGGCAGGAGTGGTCGGCTTCGGTCGCATCGGCCGAAGGGTCGCCGGCCTGCTGTTACTCGTCGGTTTCGGACGGCTCCTCGCCCACGACCCGTTCACCGACCCGGACGCCCATGGCGTCGAACCGGGCTCGCTCGAGAAGGTCCTCACGACCTCCGATCTGGTGTGCCTCCATGCACCCGCCCCTCCGGATCGACCGCTCATCGGACGGGAGGAGCTGGCACTCATGAAGCCTGGCAGCATTCTGGTGAACACGTCCCGAGGCGCGCTCGTCGACAACGGCGCTCTGGCGGAGGCGCTCGCCAAGGGAGCACCGCGAGTCGCAGCCCTCGACGTCTTCACGCCCGAGCCGCCCGACCTGTCCATCTTCGAAGGCGTCACCGACCGGCTGCTGCTGAGTCCGCACATGGCCTGGTACACCGAGGAGAGTCAGACGGAGATGCGACGCAAGTCGGCATCGGAGGCGAGCCGGGTGCTCGACGGCATGCCTCCCAGAAACCCGATCGTCACACCGGAGGACCCCAGATGAGCCATTCGATCAGCGACCTGACGAGTCGAGAGGTGGCGGACGCCATCGCCCGAAATCCGGTCGCCGTCATCCCGTTCGGGAGCATCGAACAGCACGGGCCACACCTTCCCAACGGGACCGACACCATCGCCGCCGAGGTCGTGGCCGAGGCGCTTGCGGCGGAACTGGATGCCCTCTACGTCCCGTTCGGGCCGTATGGCGTGACTCCGATCCACGCAGGCCACCCCGGCACGATCAACCTCCGCAGAACGACGTTCGAGGCACTCCTCACCGACATCTGCGACGAGCTCATCTCCATGGGGGTCAATCGACTCGTGTTCGTCAACTGGCACGAAGGCAACATCGCGTCGATGGACGGCGTGGCAACCGAGATCCAGAACGCCCACGACGGCGTCTATGTGATCACCTCCCATGCCTGCTACGTCGCACAGCGGATCTATGCAGCACAGGGCGGCGAGCTCACCCATGGTGGCGGCATCGAGGCGATGGCTGTCATGGCGCGTGACCCTGAACTGGTCCACGTCGAGCGAGCCGGGGACGCAACCCGACCCGACCTCGCGATCGCGCTCGACGAGATGCGGCGAGACCCGGAGACACACGGATACATCACCGACGTCACCGAGATCGACGACGATGGCTGGTACGGCAACCCGTCCTGGGCGACAGCAGAGTTGTCCGAGGCATTCGCCACCACCACTGCGGCAGAGATCGCCAAGCGAGTCCAGAAGATCCTGGCGATACGGGGCGACGGGTGAGCACCCGAAGCGGCACCGAGTTCGAGTTCGCAGACCTCCCCGGCAGACGGTCGGCCGATCCGCTCCGGGGTCTCGACTCGAAGACGAGTCTGCGAATCGTGGAACTCGAGAGGTCACCGGGCCGCGTCGCCCACCGCCACCCGCTCACCGAGGAGGTCGTCTATGTGGCGGCCGGCAGCGGTGACGTGTGGATCGACGGGAAGACGCACGCGGTCACCCCTGGCGACATCGTCCACATCCCGGTCGGCCTGCCCCATGCCACCGTGCCCGCCCCCGGGGAGACGATGCGGCTGGTCTGCTTCTTCCCACATCCAAGGCTGTCCGAGAACATCGAGGACACCGACATCGAGGTCACTGAGAGAGAGGAAACGAAATGAGCGAAAGAGTCCGACTCGCATCCGTGGGTCTCGGTCGATGGGCGAGAGTCCTGGCGCGCGGTGCCCAGCGGGGTGACGTCATCGAGCTGTACTCGTGCTTCTCGCGCTCGGAGGACAAGCGAAAAGCCTTCATGGAGGAGTACGGCATACCGCGTTCGGCCTCCTCGTACGAAGAACTGCTCGCGGACCCCGACGTCGAGGGTGTCATCATCACCACCCCGAACGACACGCACCGCGAGGTGATCACGGCCGCACTCGAAGCCGGAAAGGCCGTCTACACCGACAAACCGATCGCACAGACGCTCGAGGACGCTCTCGCCATCAAACAGGTGGTCGAGAAGACCGGCGGCGTCTTCGCCGTCGGGCACAGCGCACGACGACTCTCGGGGAACCGGGTGATGAAGCAGTGGATCGACGACGGGACCCTCGGCGGCGTCTCGATGGTCGAGGCGAACTTCTCGAACGAACGCGGACTCGAGCTCACCCCCGAGACGTGGCGCTGGTATCTCTCCAAGACCCCCGGCGGACCGCTCATCCAGCTCGGCGTCCACCACGCCGACAACCTCCAGTACCTGCTCGGACCGGTCGCCGCGGTATCGGCGCACACTCGGAAGCTGTTCACGAAGGCCGAAGTCCCGGACGCAACGATGGCGATCTTGGAGTTCGAGTCCGGTGCCCTCGGCTACCTGGGCTGCGGCTGGGCCTCGCCGGGGATCTACCAGATCCGTCTGCAAGGCACGAAGCAGAACCTCATGTACGACCTCGACTTCACCCACTGGGACGAAGCACACGAGGCCGATGCCTACTCGACTCTCGTCAGCCAGGCGTATGGGCAGCAGGACCGCAGTCCCGTCGACCTGCCGCCGACCGACATGTTCCGCGAGCAACTCGAGGAGTTCGCCCTGGCGGCGCGCGGTGAAGCGACCGTCGAAGTCCAAGTCGATGATGCCATCAGAGCGCTCGCCATCGTTCACACCGCCATCGAGTCCAACCGTCTCGGTGGGAAGGCGGTCGAAGTGAAGCCGTTCCTCGACCAGGTGGGAGTCGACTCGGAGTGACATCCGATGAACGGAGCGAACGTGGGCGGTGACGCCTTCATGTCCGTCGAGCGAGACCTCCTGCACGACGACCCGGTCGTCCAGGAGGTGCTCGACACCTGGCTGCCGCGGTTCCTACGGAGCGGCATCGCGATCGGTGACATCATCGAGACACTTCGCCGGATCGAGAGCTGGGACGACTGGGGCCGCGAGTGGTTTCAGACCGCCGAGATCCACGAGGGCCTGGCCGCAACCGCCGAGGCCGAAGGACGCATGGCGTCGGCGACCGCCGCGTGGGAGGACGCCGCCCGCTGCCACCATCTGGGCTACTTCCTCTCCGTTCGGGATCACCAACTCCACGATGCCGGGCTCCGAGCGATGCTCCGCTGTCACGACCGGGCCCGGCCGGGGATGAGCCCGGCCGTCGAGAAGGTCCAGATCCCCGGCCCGGACGGCACCCCGATGGTGGGGCTTCTGAGTGTCGCCGCGCCGGGGGCACCGGTGCTCATCGTGCTCCCGGGACTCGACTCGACGAAGGAGACCAGGCACTTCTCGAGCGCCGGGTGGATGAAGGTCGGGTTCAGTGTCCTCAGCCTGGACGGTCCCGGCCAGGGCGAAGCGAGCACGTGGTCCGTCACCCGCCCCGACTACGAGACGGCGATCTCGGCAGCGGTCGACTGGATCGAGCAACGACCGGAGCTCGACGCCTCGCGCATCGGCATGCTCGGATCGAGTCTCGGTGGTTACTACGCGCCGCGGGCAGCCGCACGCGAGCCCCGAATCCGGGCCACGGTCGCGAACTGTGGACCGTTCGACTGGTCGGAGTGCTGGGACGGGCTGCCTGTGGTCACGCGAGAGGCCTTCACCCACTACTCGGGCTCGGCCGGCGCCGAGGAAGCCCGATCGAAAGCCGCCGCATACACCCTCGACGGCGTGCTCGGGACTCTCGAGCGCCCCCTGTTGGTGACCCACGGCTCGCTCGATCCGCTCATCCCGTGGGAACAGGGCAAGCGCATCGCCGACGAGGCCGGAGATCACGGCGAGTTCCTGCTCGTCGAGGGCGGCAACCACGGCATCAACAACCTCGCCTACCGGTGGGTGCCCCGAGCCCGTGACTGGCTGGTGCAACGCGTGATCGAAGAATGACAGGAGCTACCTCATGACACGGACCGCCGACATCGTCGTTGCCGGAGCCGGCCACAACAGCCTGATCACCGCCGCCTATCTCACGAAGGCGGGCTATGAATGCGCCATCGTCGACGCTCGGCCCATCCCGGGCGGCGGGGCGACGACCGAAGAGATGCTGATCGAAGGCATGTGGGTGGACACCTGCTCGACGGGGCACACACTCATCCAGGTCAACCCGCTCATCCGCCTCGACGAGCTGGGCCTGGTCGACACCTACGGTCTCTCGTACATCGATCCGGATCCGGTCGAGGTGGTGGCCTTCCCGGATGGGGAGGCCTTCACGATGTGGCTCGACCCGAACAAGACCATCGAGGAGATCGCACGATTCTCCCGGGCGGACGCCGACACGTACACCCGACTGCTCGAGGACTGGGACGACGTGAAGGCCCTGGTGGGACAGGGACGCTTCCGGCCCGTCGGATACGGGCCGACCACCGAGGAGCTCCTGAGCGAGCATCCGCACGGCGGGATCTGGCGGCGCCGGTCGATGATGAGCGCCCGGGACGTCATCTGCCACGAGTTCGAGTCCGAGCACATCCGCGCCTTCATGGGGTGGATGGCTTCGCAGACCGCCGTCCCGATCGACGGAGCCGGAACCGGGCTTCTCGCATATCAGATCATCGGAGGTCGCCAGGCGCGCAGCTGGTCGATTCCGGCCGGCGGGTCGGGCAAGCTGATCGATGCCCTCGTCGGCTATCTCACCGACAACGGTGCGACGATCGACTGTGGTCAGGTGGTCTCCGAGCTGATCCTGGAAGACGGGCGATGCACCGGCCTCCGAACCGAGGACGGAGAGGAATACCGTGCCCGCCACGGCGTCGTCTCCACCATCCACGTGAAGCACCTCATCGACATGGCGCCGGCCGAGGCCTGGGGCGATGACTTCGTCTACGGCGTCGACACCTATCACGTCGGCATCCCGTTCTTCGCTGCGTATTTCGCGACCACCGAAGCTCCCGCCTTCACAACCCACGATGGCTCGCGATCATCGGTGTCGGCAGGAGCCGCAGGCTGGATCGACGACCAAGCCCGCAACGCCCGCAAGGTCTCTGACGGCCACTTCACCGACGAAGAGCCGTTCCTGCTGGTGGCCACCCCGACATTGGCCGACCCGGGCCGAAGCCCGGAGGGCACCCACACCGTCAAGATGGTGACCTTCAATGCATACGACCCTGGCGGCGGGCCCGAACGCTGGGACGACATCAAAGAGGCCCATGTCGACCGACAGCTCGATCATCTCCGCACGTTCGCGCCGAACCTCACCGACGATGCGATCCTGGCACGGCTCGTCAAGTCACCGCTCGACATCGAGCGCAGCAACCGTCACATGGTGCACGGGGCGCCCCACGGCGGCGATCGCGGCATCGGATTCAGCGGCGCCCACCGCCCCGTTCCCGGCTGGGCCCAGCACCGGATGCCGATCGCCGGCCTGTATCAGACCGGAGGCACGACGCACCCCGGCGGCTCCATCACCGGGGCTCCCGGACGCAACGCCGCCATCGTGATGCTCGAGGACCTCGGACGGGACCCCTCAGAGATCATGGCGATGGTGTGAGAGGAGAGCCATGACCACCGAATCTGTGAGCTTCACCGAGACGATCGATGGTCGCGACGTCGAGATGATCCTGATCGAGACCTGGGACGGGCTGTACACGCCGATCGGCGTGGCCCGGCCAGACGGAGACGGCCCGTTCCCGATCGTGCTCCTGGCGTCGGGCAACGGCGGCGAGGGTCTCGGATGGATTCGGAACGCTTTCGAGAACCGCGGATACATCATCGATCGGCTGGTCGAAGCCGGGTACGCCGCGGCCTGGTTGAGGTATCGCACCGAAGTCGAGCTCGGCTACAACGACGGTGGGGCGCTCATTCGCGACATGCGTCAGGGACGGGAGCTGTTCAACCGATCGCCGCTCGAGTACGAGGACGAGATCGCCGCCATCGACTTCGTCAAGACCCTGCCATACGTGGACGGCGAGCGCGTCGGCATCGTGGGAGTGAGCCACGGCGGCGAGATGGTGATGAAGATCACATCGGAGTACCACGGAGCGGCAGTCGGGGTCGCCAGCGAGCCGGCGTCCCACGAGTACCTCTGGCTCACGCCAGACGAGACCGCCCACGTCAAGGAGGAGACCGGCCTGCGCGACATCGAGTCGATGATGATGACGGAGATCGAGAAGGTCCGCCGGCGCATCGACCGCGACATCGCCGCCGACCGCATCGCCGGGATCGAGACGCCGATCCTCGTGATGGGCCGAGAGACCGACGAGCTGCAGGGCATCTTCCGCCTCAACTACGAGCTCCTCGAGGAGGCAGGCAAGGACGTCGAGTGGGTGTCCTACGACCACGACCTCCACGGCTACATCTATCCGATCCGCGGGGAAGACGGCGAATACGACGTCGACGACGTCCAACACGAGGCGATCGCGCATGTGATCGGCTACCTCGATCGCCACCTCCGCCCCGGGACTGTGCAAGATCGCAAAAGGACCGCTTGACGGTCAGATACGGAAAGGAAGCAGATGATCCATTTCATCGTGCATGACGAAAACGACTCGGTCGGAGTGATCGCCGTCGAGGGGATCTCCGCCGGCGACTCCCTCGACGGCTGGATCATGGACCAGCAGAAAGACATCAAGATCGAGGCCAAGGACGACATCCCGATCGGACACAAGCTGGCGATCACCGATCTCGCCGAAGGCGACACCGTCATCAAATACGGGACCGACATCGGACGCGTCGTCGCGCCGATAGCTGCAGGCGAGCACGTCCACGTCCACAACGTCAAGACCAAGCGTTGGTGAGTGCGCGGCGACCCGTTTCATCCCAGTCGATTCAGCACCAGATCACCAACCACCAGGAGGCCAATCAGTGTCACTAGATCTCGAAAACGCAACATTCATGGGCTATGTCCGTGAAAACGGACGTGTCGGAGTCCGCAACCACGTCCTCATTCTCTCGGTCGACGACATCTCGAACGCCGCCATCCAGGCCGTCGAGAACAACATCAAAGGCACCATCGCCATCCCGCATCCATACGGCCGTCTGCAATTCGGCGCCGATCTCGAATTGCACTTCAAGACGCTCATCGGGACCGGCTCCAACCCGAACGTCGCCGCAGTCGTGGTCGTCGGTATCGAGGAGCAATGGACCAAGCACGTGGTCGACGGGATCGCCGCCACCGGCAAGCCCGTGGCCGGGTTCGGGATCGAGCAGCACGGCGATCACAACACGATCATGCGCGCCTCGGCGAAGGCCAAGGAGTTCGTCCATTGGGCTTCGTCACTGCAGCGCGAAGAGCGCCCGATCAGCGACCTGTGGATCTCCACGAAGTGCGGAGAATCGGACACCACATCCGGACTGGCGTCGAACCCCGCAGTCGGGAACATGTTCGACCGACTCCACCCCCATGGCGTCACCATGGTGTTCGGCGAGACAACCGAATTGACGGGCGGTGAGCACCTGGTCGCGGCCCGGTGCAAGAACGACGAGGTCCGTGAGAAGTTCCAGTTCATGTTCGACCGCTATCAGGACGTGATCGAGGCGCACAAAACGAGCGACCTGTCCGACTCCCAGCCCACGAAGGGCAACATCGCCGGAGGGTTGACGACGATCGAGGAGAAAGCACTCGGCAACATCCAGAAGATCGGTCGAACGGCTCCGGTCGACGGGGTGCTCGACAAGGCCGAGGAGCCGACCGGTCCCGGGTTGTGGTTCATGGACTCCTCGTCGGCCGCCGCCGAGATGGTCACGCTCTGCGCCGCCGCAGGGTTCACGGTGCACATGTTCACCACCGGCCAGGGGAACGTGGTCGGGCATCCGATCCTGCCCGTGATCAAGACGTGCGCCAATCCCCGAACGGTGCGCACGATGGGTGAGCACATCGACAGCGACATCTCGGGTCTGCTTCGCAAGGAGATGACCATGGACGACGCCGGAGATGCTCTCATCGAGATGACACTGGCCACCGCCAGCGGTCGACTCACCGCAGCCGAGGTCCTCGGACACCGTGAGTTCGTACTGACCCGGCTCTACGAGAGCGCCTGACGGCGCGCTATCAGGAGGGCTCGACACACGCATGCGGTACTCGTTCAAGACCTGGGCACAACAGGCGACGTGGGACCAACTGCGCGAGGTGTGGATCGAGGCCGACCGGGGCGGAGTCTGGGACATGGTCTGGTTGAACGACCACCTGTACCCGCCGAAGTCGGCCTCGAACCTCCCGATCATGGATGCCTGGACGCTGTTCGGGGGGCTCGCGGCGATCACCGAGCGGATCCGCTTCGGAACGATGGTGAGCGCCAACACCTTCCGGCATCCGGTCATCCTCGCGAAACAGGCGGTGACGCTGGACCAGATGTCGAACGGCCGTCTCGAGATCGGAGTCGGAACCGGTTGGCACGAAGGTGAGCACACCGCCTTCGGGATCGAGCTCCCACCGCTGAAGGAGCGCTTCGAGCTGCTGGACGAGACGTTCACGATCCTCGACGGGCTCATGACCAACGACGTCTACAGCTTCCGTGGCGAGCACCGAACGATCACCGACGCCCACTTCGAGCCCAAACCGGTCCAGAAGCCGAGGCCGCCCTTCGTGATCGGCGGCACCGGCCCGAAGCGCACGATCCCGCTGGCGGCCAAGTGGGCGGACCAGTGGAACTTCCCCGACTACACCTGGGATCTGGACCTGTTCCGCGACCGCCTCGCCCTGCTCGATGCAGAGTGCGAGAAGATCGGCCGTGACCGCAGCGAGATCGAAGTGTCGGTCCAGTTTCGCTATTCCGGTGATCTGGCGGAGTCGATCGACCGCATCGGCATCTACGAATCCGAGGGCGCCGATCACGTTCTGGTCAGCTTTTCCCCACCGGCCGACCCCGCGCTCCCAGTCGCAGTCGCCGAAGCACTCTCGGCATAGACCGCCTGCACGGGCCCGGGCCACCCACGACGGGCACACTGGCTCTGCCACCGCAGGGCCAGGCGCGCGACCATGAGAGGATGCGGTCGGTCTGGTTCTCCCTCCGTCTGATGCTCTCCTTGGTCGTCGCTCTGACGACCGCTGTCGTTCGACGGCTGCGCGAGGGGCCGCTCGTGCCGAGCTGGGACTGGAGCCTCGAGCTGCGGCGGGCAACTCTCCTGTCGATTCTGTCGACTGCGGTCGAACACGGTCGTCCCGAGCGTTGGGCGGAGCGCCAGTTCGACGCCCCGATCCCGAGAGCACTGAGCGGGTTGGTCACCGTCCAACCCGACGTGGTCAACGGGGTGGCTGGCGAATGGCTCAGGCTGCCGCCGATGCCCGCTTCGCGAACCGTCCTCCTCTACATCCACGGTGGAGCGTTCGTCGTGGGCAGCCCGGGAATGGAGCGACCGTTCATCGCTCACTTGGCCGCCGCCGCGCGCTCCGACACCTTCTCGGTCGATTACCGGCTCTCGCCGCAGCATCAGTTCCCCGATGCGCTCGTCGACGTGACCCACGTGTACCTGGGGCTCCTCGAGCGTGGCATCGAGCCCGCTCGGATCGTCGTCACCGGTGATTCCGCCGGAGGAAACCTCGCCGCAGCGCTCCTCGTTCGACTCAGGGACGAGGGCCTTCCGCTGCCGGGGGCTGCGGTTCTCTTCTCGGCATGGCTCGATCTCGCAGGCACCGCTCCGAGCCTCGAGTCGAACGCCGGAACGGACTACTTCCCGGTCGCGGACGGGAACCCGGCGCTCGGATATCTCGGGGAAACCGACCCGACCACACCATGGGCGTCGCCGTTGTACGCGGACCTGAGCGGGCTGCCGCCGATGCTGATCGTGGCTGGTGGCAAGGAGATCATCCTGGACGACTCGACCCGGTTCGCCGACCGGGCGTGGGAGGCGGGCGTCGACGCAACGCTGTACGTCGAGGAGGACATGTTCCACGCCTGGGCGAGTGTTGCCCCGAACCACCCGGTGTCGAAGCGAACCTTCATGATCGTCGCCAACTGGATCGAATCCCACCGTTCTTGTGACGCGAACAGCTGAAATAGCGGCACAAACGTCACAAGAACGGATTCACTGCACGGCTATGAGGACCACGCCGGACACGACCAGGATGACCGAGCCGATCAGCGCCGCATCGACGCGCTCGTCGCCCTTGAGGAAGAAGATGCCCAGGATGATGGCCCAGATGCCCTGAGTGGCCTGGAGGATGCCGACCACCCATGCAGGCAGATATCCGAACGCGGTGAACTGGCTCAACAGCGCCATCGACGTGGTCACTCCGGCTGCGACGAACCACCAGGGAACGGAGTGCACGTTTGCGGCGATCCGCTCTTTCATCGTTCC
>CBDTXZ010000020.1:0-29216 GCA_965364515.1 uncultured bacterium | reverse complement strand
GCCACCAACCACCCGATGCTGCCAAACGCACCACAACCACCCGACAGAGCCAGGCCCGGGGGTGTGGGGGTCGCCCCCCACAAGTATCAGCCGCGGCCGAGGTCGGAGAAAAGGGTGAACTCCGGCATGAAGGTCATGTCGATCGGACCGGTGGAGCCGGCGCGATGTTTGGCGATGACGACCTCGGCGATTCCACGCTTCTCGGTCTGTTCGTTGTAGTACTCGTCCCGATAGATGAACATCACGACATCGGCATCCTGTTCGAGCGAGCCAGATTCACGAAGGTCTCCGAGGCGGGGCCGCTTGTCCTCTCGGCTCTCCAGGTTGCGGTTCAGCTGGCTGAGGGCGATGATCGGAACCTCGAGCTCGCGAGCGAGGTTCTTGAGAGACCTCGATATCTCGGCGATCTCCTGCTGGCGGTTCTCGCGGTTACTCCCCTGCATGAGCTGGAGATAGTCGACGAGAATGAGCGACAGGCCGTGCTTGCGCTTGAGCCTTCGACACTTGGCGCGGATGTCGGTGACCGTCACCATCGGCGAGTCGTCGACGAAGACCGGGGCGTCGTAGAGCCGACCCGCCGCATCCGTGAGGCGCGGCCAGGCGTTGTCCCCGATCTGACCCGTTCTCACCTTCATCGAGTCGATCCGAGCGGTCGCGCACAGCATGCGAGAAGCGACCTCATCACGGGACATCTCGAGCGAGAAGACTGCAACAGGGTTCCCCTCCATCGCGACGTTGGTGGCGATGTTCAAGGCGAGTGCCGACTTCCCCATCGCAGGTCGGGCGGCGATGATCACCAGGTTCGCGGGGTGGAGGCCGGTGAGCTTCTTGTCGAGGTCACGGAAGCCGGTGGAGAGGCCCGTGACCTCATCCCCGCGACCCTCGAGTGCCTCGAGTTGCTCGAGCGTCGAGAAGAACAGCGGGCCGATCTGTTGCATGCCGTCGCCGACCTTGCGGCCGGCCACGCCGAGCACGGTCTGCTCGGATCTGTCCAGCACCTGGGCGATCTCGTCATCGAGCTTCATCGCCAGGTCGGTGATGGTGGAGCCTGCACGGATGAGATGCCGCCGCTGAGACGTCTCTTCGACGATGCCGGCGTAGTAGTCGACGTTGGACGCCGATGGGACGATGTCGAGGAGACGGGTGACGTAGGCCACTCCACCCACCTTCTCCAGCTCTCCCTGCCGGCGGAGTTCTTCGGACACGGTGATGGCGTCGATCGCCTGGTTGGTGTTGAACAACAACTTGATCGACCCGAAGATCGATCGGTGCGCCGGCACGTAGAAGTCATCGGCGTCGAGCTTGTCCATCACCTCGTTGACGGCATCGGTCGACATCAGCATCGCACCGAGCACCGACTCTTCGGACTCGACCGAGTGAGGCGGCACCCGACGCAGCTGCGAATAGTCCTCCGGTTCAGGCATCGCGTGCATCTCGACTCCCATTCCTATCGCACAGCATGGACAAAAAAGATCCCCAGGGCGGACCCGGGGAAGTCGGATGGCAACGTACCCACCTCCAACCCAGCGCGAAAACCCAGACACTCGCGATTTTTCGCGCCCACCATCCCGAGCCATCGGAAGGGACTTCGCTCCGACGGCTCGCCCAGGAGCGTCCTACGAAGACGAAAGGAGCCCGCCCCACTCGCACCCGAAACGGGGACGCGAGCAGAGCGAGCCCCGCATGAGCCGAAAGCCGAGAGCTGATAGCCGACAGCAGGGGCGAGATACGAGCCGCTACGCCGGAATCACGTCCAACGTGACGGGGAACTCGACATCGCGGTGCAGTTTGACCCACACCTCGTGGAGACCGATGGCCCGGATCGGGCCCTCACGCAACTCCACCTTGTTTCGCTCGAGTTCGACACCCGTGAACTTCAGGATCCCTTCGACCGCATCGCTGGCGGTGATCGAGCCGTAGAGCTTGCCCTCGTCACCGGCCTGAGCTGCGATCACGACCCTGACACCGGTCAGTTGCGTGGCGATCCGCTCGGCTTCTTCCTTCGCCGCCTGATCTGCGATCTCGCGCGAAGCCTTGAGCTTCTCGGCCTGCTCGAGCGCGCCGGACGTCGCCTTCATCGCCTTCTGCTTCGGGAGCAGAAAGTTGCGTGCATACCCATCCGCCACGTCGACGAGGTCGCCTTTCTGGCCGAGGGTGGGGATATCGGAGAGGAGAATCAGTTTCATTTGATCGTCACGTATGGGAGGAGGGCCATCTCACGGGCGTTGCGGATCGCAACGGCCACCTCGCGCTGGTGGCGGGGGCAGTTGCCGGTCACACGACGCGCCCGGATCTTGGCGCGATCGGACATGAACTTGCGGAGAAGGGCAGTGTCCTTGTAGTCCACGACCGTGTCCTTCTCGGTGCAGAACTGACATACCTTCTTCTTGGTTCGACGGTTCGGCGCATCGCTGCGGCGACGTCGACTCTGATTGGATTTGGCGTTTCGAGCCATGATGTATCGATACTCCTGTGAACTAGAACGGGGCTTCGTCTGGGCCGTAGTCGTCGCGGGCGACTGGTGCAGGGGGCGGGGGCGTGTTCCCGCCGCCGCCGTAGCTGCCACCACCACCACCGCTGCGGGCGGTACGGGTGACATTGGCGGTGGCCCAGCGAAGGCTGGGGCCGACCTCATCGATCGCGATTTCGACGATGCTTCGCTTGTCGCCCTCCTGCGTCTCCCAGGAGCGCTGCTCGAGGCGACCGGTGACGATGACGCGCATCCCCTTCTGGAGCGACTCTGCGACGGTCTCGGCCTGATCTCGCCAGACGGTTCCTCCGAAGAAGCTGGTGTCCTCTTGCCACTCGCCGGCTTGATCGCGCCAGCGGCGATTGACGGCCAGGCGGATCTTCGCCATCGGCACGCCAGAGGGAGTGAAGCGAAGTTCGGGATCTTCGACCAGGTTTCCGATGAGGGTCACGTTGTTTGACATTGGGATCTCCTTTGGCTCAGCCCCACCACGACCATCTCAAATGGTTGTGACAGAACGCGGCGGATCAGGCTTCCGGACGGAAGATCTTGTGACGGATCACGTCGTCCGAGATCCCGAGGGTGCGGTCCAACTCAGCCACCACGTCGGTCTCGGCCTCGAAGTTCACCACGGTGTAGAACCCTTCGGTGATGTGGTCGATCTCGTAGGCGAAGCGGCGCTTGCCCCAGTGATCGGTGTTCGAGACCTTCGCCCCGTTCTCGTCGAGGAAATTCTCCACGCCGCTGATGAGCGAGCGCACGTCTTCCTCACTGAGTTCGGGCCGATGAATGGTCATCAGCTCATAGCTTCTCATTTGTTCCTCCTGTGGACATCCGTATGAACGGAAGGCTCCGACGATCTGACGGAGCAGGGGACAGGACAGACCGGACGTCGATGTCCTGGAATGAAATGAGTGTATCCGGAGCGGCGACGACTGGAAAGTCGGGACCTCAGACGGAGTCGAGCCACTCCCGCTCGATGCCTGCACTGCGTTCCAGTGGGAGTCGGAGAACGAAGCACGCCCCGCCCAGTTTCTCCGACCTGCGGTACGAAGCGGAGCCACCATGGGCGACCGCCAGCGACCGCACCAGGGAGAGCCCCAGACCCGAGCCGGGGAGCTGAGCGTTGAGGTCGTACTCACCACGCTGGAAGCGACTCCACACCGCAGACTCGTACCGAGGGGACAGACCCGGCCCGTCGTCATGCACTTCGATGACACGCCAGTCGACTTCCCTTCGGGCCACGATGAGAATTCGTCCACCCCCGTAGCGCTGAGCGTTCTTGAGGAGTGACACGAGCATCTGATGGAGTCGCTGTTCATCTCCGACGAGCTCGAGATACGGCTCGACCTGGGCCTTCACCGGGAGCGGACCCGTGTTCAGATCGAACACAGCTCGAACCGCATCGGCGATGACGGTCTTTCCGTCGTGTCGACCGACATCCAACTCGACGGTGTGGAGCTGGTCTCGCACCAAGGAGCTCATGTCGGTGATCATTCCGGTCAGGTACCGAGATTGCGTCTGGATGATCCCGACCATCTCATTGCGCTCCGTCTCGTCGATCAGATCCCAGCCCATCGACAGCACACCTGAGAAGCCGGCGACGGCGGTGAGCGGCACCCGGAGCTCGTGGGAGACGGCGGTGATCAGCTGATCGCGTTCGATCCCGACCAACTCGCGGTTCTCGCGGGCAGCAAACGTCTGACTGAGGCCGGACGCGACCGTAACGACCACCAGCGCCGGTGGCAGTAACCCAAGGTCCGACGGGTCGAACAGGAGACCGGTGAACGTGACGGCCACCATCACCAGCACCGGAACGTACGGGACCGCCAGTTTCCACATCGGTAGCCGAGGAATGGTGGCGTTTCGGAGCTGACGAACCCGACGCAGCTCGACCGCGGCCACAGCGAGTGCGGCTGCGATGAACAGGTCGAACACGATCGGCCAGGGTGCAGGGAAATCGTCGCTCCCTCGGAGCTGAGTCGCCACGCCGGAGGCCACGAGCCCAAACACGGTGAAGATCAGGATTCGGAAGGCACGATCGGATCGGTATCGCTCGTGTCGCATGACTGCGGATATCGAAGCGGCCACGAGCAGGACGAAGGCGACAACGGAAGCAGTCGCAGCCGTGAACTCGATCCCCGTTCGCTCCGCCACCGTCTCTCGCGCGACCTCCCAGATGAGGGCACCGACTGCCACCGCCCCGGCCACCGCATCCATCAACGCGCGATTGCGGGTGTGTCGGATCGGGCTCAGGCGCGGCATCGCAGCCACTCCGACTGCGAAGACCACCATCGCGGCCGTCGCAATCGACGTGATGAGAACCCTGTCCAAGTCGAGGCCGTCGAGCGATCGGGCGGCGACCGCGATCGCATAGACGCCGGAGGCGGTCCCGACGGCATACCAGGCGCGACGACCGGCCGGCTCGAGAGTGGCTCCGGCGCGTACGAGCCCGACCGCCACGAAGGCGAGTCCGACCGGCGCGGCCAACCTGGCGACGACGTCGACAGGGAACGCCGCCTCCATGTCGAGACCGGCCAAGATTCCGATCGTGGCGAGCGCGACGGCCACCAGGATCAACATCCAGTCGATCTTCGAGAGACCGAGCGAGCCCAGTCGTGATGGCTGCTTGGTGACAGGTTCTGTGGATTGGTCCTCGGTGAGCATGATCACCATCATCATCGGCACGCTCGCGAGGTGTCTGAAGGGAAGGCGGTCGGGTCAACCAGAAGCGTCGATCTGGAGTATTTCGTCCGGTGAGACGTCTCTGGCGAACGGGAACTCGACGGCGTACGCGTACGGTCCCGCTGCTCCGTACGCGGGGCACTCGTCGGTCTCGCAGGGGACCATGTCCGCCAGGCTCACGAACTCCCCGTCGGCGTCGAAGAACACGACGCGCAACGGAATGAGGGTGTTTCGCATGGTGAAACGGCTGGTGACGGTGTTGCCGCCCCAGCTGAACAGCATGCCGTCGAGGTCACCGAGCTCGACCACCTGCATCAGGCCGCGCGATCGCAACGACGGCTCGTCGGCGTGCGCCAACGTCAGTGACTCGCCTCCGAGGCTCACTTCGACCAGATCGAAGCCGACCACATCACCGGTGTCGACACCCGTGGTGGTCGTCGAGGCCGGGACGGTCGTGGTGGTGCTGACCGAAGCGTTTGTGACCGCAGACGTTTCGGGCGCGGGCAACGACTCAGGAGTCGCGTCAGGGTCGGAGCACGCCGTCAGGGAGACGACGAGGAGGAGGGCTGCTGAGAAGTGTCTGATAGCGTCCCTCCATCTGCCAGCATCCGGGCGACTTCGTCACGCACATGGTATGTCTCGGCCTCGGACGGGAAGGCGCCCGATCGCACATCGGCGGCGTATCGCTCGAGCGCGTCGATCGCCTGATCCCGGAGGTCTCCGTAGGACCTGACGAACTTCGGATACCGGCCGCTGCCGAGCCCGAGCACATCGTGGAAGACGAGCACCTGACCGTCGGTGGCGTCGCCTGCGCCGATCCCGATCGTCGGGACGCTCACGGCCTCGGTGATCGCCTCGGCGAGAACGTCGGGGACGCCCTCAAGCACGATCGAGAACACACCTGCCGCTTCGAGCGCCCTGGCGTCGGCGATCATCCGTTGGGCGTCCTCGATCGCCTTGCCCTGCACCTTGTATCCGCCCATGGCGTTCACCGACTGAGGGGTGAGTCCGAGATGGCCCATGACCGGGATCTCCGCATCGATGATCCGCTCGATCGTGGCGACCCGGTTGGCGCCGCCCTCGACCTTGACGGCTGATGCTCCACCCTCGCGGATGAGTCGCCCGGCATTGCGGACGGCGTCCTCCGGGGAGACGTGGTAGCTCATCCACGGCATGTCGACCACGACCAGTGAGTGGGGGCGAGCGCGTACGACCGCCGATGCGTGGGTGATCATCATCTCGACCGTTGCCGAGAGGGTCTTCTCGTACCCGTGGACGACATTGGCGACCGAGTCACCGACGAGGATGATGTCGATCCCGGCCGCCGAGGCGATCGAGGCGGAAGGGTGGTCGTAGGCGGTGACCATGGTGAGTTTGGGGCCGGCTTTGCGATCCCGGACGATCGGCACTGTGATCGGATCGTTCGGCGTACGGTCGGACATCGGTGCTCCTATCTCCCCACCCGCATGGGTTGAGGGACGTGGCGAATTGGATCTTCGCGTTCTTGGTGCGCCTCGGCCGCCCAAACGGGTCGCCCGTGCACCACACAGCGTAACGGCGTCCAGTCGTTGCGTATCCCGGTGCACGGGCGATCCGAAAGAAGAATGCGGAATGCGACGCAAGAGGTCTGGCGTGCTTGTGCCGACCTACCGCCGCAGCAGTGCGAAGCGCCCAGATCTCAGCCGACCAGTGGTTCTTCCCGCTGGCAGGTGTCCTCGGCGCGAGGCCAGCGTTCGGTCTCTCCACTCGGGAGGCGGACGTACAGGTAGTCGGGCCGATCCTCCCCGATGTATATCTCGCGTCCGTTGTGGGTGATGTCCGTTCCCTGGAGACCTTCCGGGAGGGACTCCAACAGCTCGAACGACAGCGGCTCACCGGTTTCGATCGACTCGAGGTCGCCGAGGACGCCGGTCGGATCCTTGGCGTACTGGTCTCCGAAGAACTGGATGAAGATGACCTGGGTCTGGTCGCACAGTGCAAACCCGTCGAACTCGATCATGTCGCTCCCACGCATCTGATTGCCGTTCGGGTCGAGCCAGGGACCGCGCTCGTTGAGACCGCAGGCGGAGGCGAGCACGGCGAGAAGAAGCAATGCGGCGGTTCGTCTCATCGGCGTCATTCAATCGCAATCCCGACGTTGCGCAAAACGGCTTCAGGGCGCCGAGAGCGCCTCTCGAATCCAGGCGAGGTCTTCGAGATGGTCGTCTCGAGACCCCGGGGTCTCGATCACGATCGGCGCATCGATCTGCCGCAGCGTCGAGGCCAGGCCCGCCGGCGGGATCTCGCCGTGTCCCAGATTGGCGTGCCGGTCACGCCGCGAATCGAATGGATCGCGAGAGTCATTGCAGTGAATGAGATCGATCCTGCCGACGGCCGCGGTCAGCCGTTCGACCAGGCCATCGAAGGGCTCCCCACCTGCCCACGAATGGCAGGTGTCGAGCACGAAGCCTGGTCCCAGATCCCCGATCTCCTGCCAGAGCCGCGCGATGTTCTCGGTCCTCCTGACGACGGCGTTGTCGCCGCCCGCCGTGTTCTCGATCAGGATCGGAACATCGGTTTCGACGGACTCGAGCGCCTTGCGCCAACGCGGGTATGCCTCGGACATGTTGCCGTCGCCGGTGACCTGACCGCCATGTACGACGACGCCTGCGGCTCCGATCTCCCCGGCGGCATCGCAGGTGTCCTGGAGGATCTTGCGGCTCGGGATCCTGACCCGGTTGTTCGGGGTCACGGGGTTGATGAGATACGGGGCGTGCACATAAATCGGGATGCTCGACGCCGCGAGCTCCTGCGCATCGGATCGCTCCGCAGGTTTCTTCCACGACTGCGGATTCGACAGGAAGATCTGGATGACGTCGGCCCCCAGAGCTTCGGCCGATGCGAGGGGCGCGTCCGACCCCACGTGAGCGCCGACTCTTCTCTTCACATCGCACCGCCATCTGAGACGTCGGTCGACTCCGGAGCCTCGGACTCGGCCTCCACCGACGCGATCGCCACGTCGGTGAGAAGCCTCGCCGCCTCGATCGAATCGACCTCCCAATCCGACGCCATCAGCGCCAACGTGCGCTCGTCCATCCATCTGGCCGACCAGGGCTCGGCGAGGTCCACGTCGATGTCGCCGATGCGGATCCACAGAACCCCGAACACTTCGCCCTCGTCCTCGACCGTCGCACTTCCGACGTCCTCGATGTCGCTCCACGCCAGGAAGAGGGGCTTGCGGAACGGCGCGGTGACCTGCAGGCGGACACCGGAGGCATCGGCCTCGACGACCTTCGTGGGTGCGATCAGCTCGCGGAGTGCCCAGATCGCAACGCCACCTGCAGCGAGGAGGATCACCCAGGCCCAGACGACGTCACGAAACTCGAAGAGTTGGGTTTCGTCCGGGCGAAACACCAGATCACGGAGCGCGTTGGTGATCCGTCGCTGCGTGAGCACGTCGACCGCGATCACGATCAGCGGCGTCACGAGGAGAGACATGACCCACATCCGCCAGGCCGACCGTCGAATCACGACGCGGTTCACTCGACCCCCAGGTCGTGGGGGGTGATGATCGCCCGGTACGCCACTCCGAGATCCGAGAGTCGACTCGCAACGACGTCACCCGATCGGTCGACGAGTGCGAGCGCCTGGACGACGTCGAGACCCGAGTCCCGAGCCACCTGGATCGCCTCCACCATTGCGCCACCGGTGGTTGTCGTGTCTTCGAGGATCGTCACCGGGGTGCCCGGTCCGACCGGTCCGACCAGACGACCTCCCGTCCCGTGCGACTTGGCCTCTTTGCGGATCGAAAACGCCACGAGATCGCGTCCGCGAGCGTCCGCAGCGATGGCTGTCGCCACTGCAACGGGATCGGCTCCCATCGTCAACCCTCCGACCGCGGCAGTGCGGCCGTCGACGGCGTCCAGGACCACCTCGCCGACCAGTCGGGCCCCTCTACCCGAGAACGTGGTCTGACGGGCGTCGAGGTACCAGTGAGTGACGGCGCCCGATCGGAGCGTGAACGGCCCATCGGTTCGGACGGCGTACTCGCGCAAGTGCGACACCAGGCTGGAAAAAAAATCTGGACTACTGCTCAAGTTTCTGCTCCCCGGCGACGATACATCCATTACACGAGAAGGTCTCAGCCCAAACGATCTCCCGTGTTTGCCCAATACCCCAGTAGCCGCCCCTTGCCCGGGGGCGGTTACTCATTGTGGGGTTCGATCGTCGGGATGGGATTCAGTCGTCGACGATCATCAGCGGCATGAGGCGCTCGCTGATCACCGAACCGTCCTCGGCCGAGAATTCCCACACTCGCAGCACGGCCTCGGTCGGGGGGACGATGTCGGCGTCGACTTCGAACGTGAACGGTGCGAAGCCGATGCCGTTCTCCGACATGACGAAGGGCGGCTCGAACACAACGTCGTCGTCGACGAGAAGCTGGGTCTGGAACACGGCCTCGAATGCTGCCGCCGTTCCGGACGCTTCGAACGGGAGCGATACCGGTGCCCCCCATGCCGGCGACTCGACGAGGATGCCCGGCAACTGATCCTCGAAGTCCTCGCGAACCATCGGACTGTCGAGAACGATGCCCTCACTGGAGAACACCTCGACGACCGAGCCGTTCTCGAGCAGCAGCACCGAGTCGATCGACGGATACGCCGTCAGCGTGTACGTCAGCTGAGCGAGTCGACCGAACATCGACGCGCTTCCGCCACCGTCGTCGAACTCCGCGGACAACTCGACGGTCGCGATCCCGTCCGCACCGATGTCGAGCGACACCACGGTGGTGTCTGCAGGGATCTCGGAGGAGATCCCGGCCTCGGCCGCTGCGTCGGGAGGCCCGTCGAGCAATGCGGCCAACGCAGCGGCGGGCACGCCCGATCGGGCGGTCTCGTGCACGGCGACGAGGAACGGCCCCGAACCCGGCCGGATGGCGCCCGAGTCCTCGAAGAAGAAGGTCGTGACCGGCTCGCCCGCGACCTCGGTGGTGGTCGTGGTCGACGCGACAGTCGTCGTACTCGACGGCACCGCCGTGGTCGCCGGTTCGCTGGTTGTGGTCGTCGGGTCCGATCCGTTCGTACAGGCGACCAGCGCGAGCGAGAAGACCAGGAACTGTGCAATGCGTCTCATGTGTGATGAGACGCTATCGGCCGACTCGCCGTTCCCGCGACCATCCGGCTTCGAGATCGGCCTGCCACCTCGATAGGTTTGGGCCGATGCAGATCCAGCTCATCCGTCACGCCGAGCCCGGGTACGTGGATGACGGCGTGCTTCGCAACAACCCCCCGCTCACAGCTCTCGGGCATCGTCAGGCCACGCTCGCAGCCGCCCGTGACTGGGGACACGTCGATGAGATCTGGGTATCACCGATGGTGCGGGCGCGCCAGACCGCCGCTCCGATCACGGAGGCTCTCGGGATCGAGCCGACCGTGATGGACTGGATGCACGAGATCAGGATGCCCGACGAGTGGGAAGGGTCTGCGGTCGACCGCTTCGAGGTGATGTTCGAAGAGCTCAACTTGAGAGCGATCGAAGCGATGTGGGAGGGCGTGCCCGGAGGCGAGTCGTTCCGCGACTTCCATGTGCGAGTCACCACCGGTCTCGCCCACGAGCTCGCCAGGCGTGGAGCGCGGCCGATCGTCACCGACGATCCCGAACCGAACCTGTGGACCGAGCCGGAGGACCGCTCCATCGTCTACGTGGCACACGGCGGAACCAACGCCGTGACCCTGGGCTATCTGCTCGGGATGGATCCGACTCCCTGGGAGTGGGACCGATTCGACTCCGCACACACTTCCGTCGCGACCGTCCGGACCAAACGGGTCAGTCATTCGGTGGCGTTCGGCATGACGGGGTTCGGTGATACCAGCCACCTCCCACCGGAGATGGTCACGCGGTAGGCGCGAGGTTCGTCCTCCACGACGCTCCGGGCGCCTGCATCGCGACGAGAGAAGACGCAGTCGTATCTCAGGCTCCGCAGCCGGTGAGCAGAACCGAGACGAAGCCGAGATCGTCGTCGACATAGTCCCACACCTCGGTGCCGGCACCCTCGTAATAGGCGCTGTCGATGGCGATCTCGAGGACGCCGTCGGCGTCGAGGTCGGCGAGAGCAGCCACCCGTGCGATCACGGAGAAGGGGATCTCGTCGGGGCCGAGCTCGGCCGGGACGATCGAATCGTGCAGAACCGCGGTCTCGACCTCGCCGAAGACGACCTTGCGAACCAAGACCAGCGAGTAGGCGTTCAACTGGTAGAAGTCACCGCCGTGGTTGTCGGCAACGATCACGATCTCGTCGCTCCCATCTCCCTCGAAATCGACCCGATACAACTGCACGATGACGGGGTCGGGGTCGTCCAATCCCCTGCTCGCCAGGAACTCGGACACGACCTCCGCGTAGACGGGGGAGTCGAGCGGAAGCTCGACGACCGGCTCTGGGACGAGATCCCAACCGGCAGCCACGGCGAGCGGATTCGACTCGAACGGGTCGTAGCCGTCGTAGGGGTCGGGATCGAGGGGAAGCGTCACGTGCCCTTCGACGAGCTCGCAACCGGTCTGCGCCGTTGCGCCGGTCGCCGTCCCGACGATTCCGGTCGGCCCGACGATCTGGAACGTCGAGCCGGGATCCAACGGGACCGCCGCTGCGTCCTCCGCCGGGCGGTAGGCGCCGTCCCACCAGCCGAGCACGCCTCCCGAGCCCACGATCACCCCCGGTGCGAGGTCCGGCTCGACCGTGGTCGTCGTCGACTCCACCGGCCCCTCGGACGATGGCGGAGCCGGCGCGGTGGTTGCGGGCGAGGAGGATTCCGATGTCGTCGGGGGCGGAGACGAGCTGACCGTCGTCTCCGCCGGTTCCGATGACGAGCATGCGACCGATATCGTTGCGAGCATGCAGATCCCCAACCCCGTCAGCTTCTTCCGGAACTGGACACGATCAGACCTCACGACCGAGGAGAAGTTGCGCCAGGCTGTCAAGAACACGGCCATCAAGGCTCGCACCGGTGACAGCTGCTGCGGCAATCACGGCGAGGTCGGCTGTTGACGAGGCCCTGACGGCTCCGGTCAGGGGCCACACGACCATCACCATGACGACGAGCCGTCACCATGACCACGCCCTGAAGGCGGCCCTCCCCATCACTTGCCAAAACGACGATCACGTCGAGCGAACTCTCTGAGGGCGCGGAGGAAGTCGATCCGCCGGAAGGCGGGCCAGAAGACGTCGACGAACACGAACTCGGCGTAGGCGGACTGCCACAGGAGGAACCCCGAGAGCCGGGCTTCGCCGCTCGTCCGGATGAGCAGATCCGGGTCGGGGAGATCTGCGGAATACATGTGGTCGGCCAGGGCTTCGGACGTGATACGGTCGGCGATCTCGGAGGCAGGAACACCTGACGCCGCGAGTTCGGCGACGAGGTCCCGACAGGCGTCGGCGATCTCCTGTCGCCCACCGTACCCCATGGCGATCGTCAGACGGCGCTCACCTTCCTCGCACGCCGACTCCGCCGCCTTGGCGGCGGTGACGACGCGTTCCGGCAGCATGTCGAGGCTCCCGATGAACCTGACCGTCAGCCCGTAGCGGCGGCCGAGCTCCGGGAGGCGTTCGAACAACTCGACGAGGACGTCGAAGTACGGATCGAGCTCCTCGGCAGGCCGGGCCAGATTCTCACGCGACAACACCCAGGCGGTGACAGCCGGGATGTCGAGCTCCTCGGCCCAACCGACGACGTCCTCGAACCGGCGCATACCGGCCCGATATGCCTCTGTGTAGCTGGGCAGATTGAACGAGCGGGCATATCGGCGGTGGCCGTCGAGGATGATCGCGATGTGGCGCGGAAAGTGCTCGGGATCGAGGGACGCCTGGAGGCGATCCTCGTAGAGCCGATACAACAGGTTGGACGGTCGAGCCATGGAAACCCCTTCACTGAAACGATACCGGTCTCCGCCCGGGTTGCCACTCCCCGAGTCCGAGGGGTTCGCCTCGCCCTCGTCAGCCGACCGAGCTGTTTTCTCGTCCCGGGCTCCGGTCCTGTCCGGCGGCAGGCAGGCCGTCGTCGAGCCAACGACGTCGAACCCGAGCGCAGAGTGGGGACCGAGCTTCCACGAAGTTCATCGTCGTGTCACCCCATAGGTCTCCCATAGAGAGGCGATCCCTCGTACCATCTTCAGGGATGGAACGCATCACACTCGGCCGCATGCAGAATCCGGTGCGCGGGTTTCTCCACGGAAGCGCAGCGCTGGCATCGGTTGTCGGCATGGTCACCCTCATGGTGCGCAACCGCGGAAACGGGTGGGTGACGCTCGCGCTCATCATCTACGGCGCGAGCCTCGTGATGATGTTCACCACGTCCAGTCTGTATCACTCGGTCCCGTGGAGTGAGCGCTGGAAGGCGAGAATGCGTCGCCTCGACCACACGGGGATCTTTCTCGTCGTGGCCGGGAGCTACACGCCGTTCGCCGTGGTCGCGCTCGACGGGATCTGGCAGTGGGGCTCGCTGATCGTCGTCTGGGGCATGGGCGTCGCCGGCATCATCATCAAGTTCGTCGAACGCCGCGTCCGGCTCGGACTCTCGGTCACGCTCCAGTCGATCATGGGGTGGGGTGCCGTGATCCCCATGTTCGAGCTCGCCCGCAGGCTCGGCGGTGAGACGGTTGCGTGGATCGCACTCGGTGGCGTGCTGTACACGGCGGGGATGATCTTCATGCTCACCAACTGGCCGAAGCTCGCTCCCCGCTTCTTCAGCCACCACGAGCTCTTCCACGTCCTCGTGATCGGTGGAGCCCTCACCCACTTCCTGGTGGTGCTCCAGGTCCTCATCCCCATGACGGGCACGATCGCCTGATTGCGTTCTTGTGACGTTTACCCAGGTATTGCGTGGGTTCCCGTCACAAGAACGGGCTCACTCCCGTGTCAGCCAGGTGTGTTCGGCGCAGAGGGCTTCGATGTGGTCCATGTCGACGGGGACCATGTGAGTCATGTTCTCGTGGCCGTCGTCGGTGATCGCGATGTCGTCCTCGATCCGGACGCCGATCCCCAGGAACTCCTCGGGAATGCGGTGGGTGACCTTCTCGGCCTCCTCCGCCTCGGCATCCTCCAGTTTCCTGGCCGCATCGACCCCCATGAGGAGTCGTCGCTCCATTCGAGCGTCGAGGTCGTACTCGAGCATCGTGAACTCGACCTCGGCCCGGTCGGGCGCAACATAGATGCCCGGCTCCACGGTGAAACACATTCCCGGCTCGAGCCGACGCGGCGAGCCGTCGAACTGGTACGCCCCGGCGTCGTGGACGTCGAGCCCGAGCCAGTGAGACGTCCCGTGCATGAAGAACTGGCGATACAGATGCATCGCGTGGACCTGGTCGGGGTCGCCCGGAACCAGTCCGAGATCGATGAGACCGTCGACGAGGAGATCCACCGACGCGTCGTGCACCGTCTTCAGCGTCGAGCCCTGGCGGGCCGCCCTGATCCCTGCGCGCTCGGCCTCCAGCACGACTTCGTAGACGGCCCGCTGCGGAAGCGAGAACGTGCCGTTCGCGGGGAACGTTCGGGTGATGTCGGACGAATACATGTCGATCTCGGCTGCCGCGTCGATCAGGATCAGGTCGCCGTCCTCGATCTCACGATCGTTCTCGACGTAGTGGAGCACGACCGCGTTCGGCCCTGAGGCGACGATCGAGGGATACCCGTTTCTGGGGGCACCGCCCTCTCTCCACAGAAACTCCATGGCGGCCTGCACCTGGTACTCGTACAGACCCGGCCGGGCGAACCGCATCGCCTCGGCGTGTCCCAACGCCGACAGCTCACACGCCGCCCGGAGCGAGTCCAGTTCGGCCTCGGACTTCTGGAGTCGCATCTCTGCGAGCGTCGAGCTGACGTCGTGGATCCCGACGGGAGCAGACCTCCCATACCGCTCTCGGATCGAGCGGACCTTCGCCAGAATCCTGGTCATCCGGGCATCGTGGTTCGGATTGCCGAGCCGATAGAACAGGGTGTCTCGACCCAGCATCAGACGCGGCAGGATCTCGTCCAGCTCGGAGAGCTCGTAGGCGGCATCGGCACTGAACTGCGACCGGGCTCCCTCGGTTCCGACCCGGTAGCCGTTCCAGATCTCCCTCTCGCGGTCACGCGGCCGCACGAAGAGATGGAAGTCGCCACCGTCGTGTCCGGGTGCGATGACCGCGACCGCGTCCGGCTCGTGGAACCCTGTCAGATAGTGGAAGTCGGAGTCCTGTCTGAAGTCGTGATGGACGTCGTTGTTCCGTACCACCTCGATCGAAGCGGGCACGACGGCGATCGAACTCCGGCCGATCCTGCGACCCAGCTCGTTTCGATGATCTCTGAATCTGTCTGGCACTTGTCTCCGCTCCGTTTCGTATCACCGAGTCTGCCAGGTTCGGTGGGGACTCGCGTCAGGGCACGATCAGCGCGAGGTCCACGACGACGGGCAGGTGATCCGAGCCGAGCTGCGGACCCATGCGCCGATCGACGACGCGGAGACCCTCCGAGTAGAGCACATGGTCGATCGGCACCTGAACCAACGGATTGGAATCGGCGGGAAAGGTCAACTCCAGACCGAAGCCGCGTTGCGAGTTGAGGAGGCCCCCGCCGGACAGGAGCCGTCGGAACGGGTACGACCACGGCGTGGCGTTCAGATCGCCCGCCACGATGCGACGCCCGCCGAACTCGGCGGACCAGTCCCTCGCGAACCCGAGCTGGGCGTCCCGCAGCCTCGCCCGCTCCTCGGTCGACGGCGACAGCGGGTGAGAGCCGAGAATGCCCACCCGCTCGCCGCCCAGTTCGAGCACGACCTCGACGGCCCGCGGTGACGACGTGGCGAACCCGAACGTGTGGAACGCTGCTCCGTCGGGAACGAGCGCCATCGTTCCGAAGTCGAGTGGCTCCTGCCGACCGCGTTCGACCCGATAGGCCAAACCTGCGTCGGCCAGGGCGTCCTCCCACAGGAACGTCGCCTCGTGGATGAAGGCGACGTCGGGTGCCTCGGTCTCGATGTAGTCGATGACCTCGTCGTAGTTGTCGTTGAGACCGTTCACGTTGAACGTCATCACGCGGATCGTCTCTCCGACCGGATCGCCCGAGACCGACGGTGACACGAACAGAGGCGCGACCACGGCGGCGTTGACGAGACCGATCACCAACACGAGTGCCCCCGACCGTCGCCGACCGGCCAGCACGAGGAAGCCCGCCGCAGCGACCAAACCGGCAGCGAAGTGGGGCCGGAAGTTCGCTGCGAGGTCGAGCGGCCACCAGAGCCATCCCATGAAACTGAGGATGGAGGCGATTGCGGCGAAGACTGCCGGCACGACCAGCAGGATCGACGTCCATCTCGGGGCCCGTCTGGCGATCATCCTCTCAGATGATCACAGCGAATCGACGAACTCCGCAATTGCTCGACCGATCTCTGGACCCGAGTCCTCCTGGATGAAATGCACGCCGGGAACGGTGACTTCCCGCTGGTTGGGCCAGGTGCGGACCAGCTCGCGTTGGGCGCCGACGAGAATCGAACCGGGATCGGCGTTGATGAACAGCTTCGGGATGTCGGTCTCGGCCATGAAGGTCGAGTATCGGCTCACGATCTCGACCATGTCCTCAGGAGTGCCACCGATCGGGATCTCTCTCGGGAACCGCAGGGTCGGGACCCTGGAGGCTGCGTTCGGGAACGGACGGCGATACTCCTCCATCACTTCTGCCGGGAGTGTCTTCAAAACCGAGGCCGGCAGAATCCGCTCGACGAAGAAGTTCTTCCCCAGCACCATCTGCTCCCCCGCATCCGACCGCATCGCCTGAAAGGCATTCCGCGCGGACTCGGGCCAGTCCTCCCACTCGAGCGGAGCGACGATCGTCTCCATGTACACGATGCCGTCGACGGCCGACGGATGGCGGGACGCCCAGTCGAAGAGCAACGCCCCGCCCCAGTCGTGGCCGACCAGGACGACGCCATCGTCCAACCCCATCTCCTCGAGGAATGCGTCGAGGTGGTTCCGATGATCGGTGAACCGATACAGGCTGTCGATCTTCTCGGAGTCCCCCATCCCGATCAGATCCGGGGCGATGCACCGGCCATGTCCCTTCAGACCGGCGATCACGTCCCTCCAGAGGAACGAGGAAGTGGGATTGCCGTGCTGCAGCACGATCGGTCGGCCCTCGCCGACATCCAGGTACGCCATGCCCGACCCGAGGACCGTCAACCGCTTCTTCTCGAACGCCATGAGGCGACGCTACCTCAGCCACTTCGCAATGAGCCGACGAATCGGTAGCTTGCGCCGGACATGCTGATAGATGTGGTCTTCATCGTCGTCGGGTTCGGTCTCCTGACGTTTGCCGCCGACAGACTGGTCGTTGCGGCAGCGCGGCTGGCCGCGAAGTTCGGGCTGTCCACCGTGCTCATCGGTGCGGTCGTCGTCGGACTGGGGACGTCGCTGCCCGAGATGCTGGTCTCCGGTGTCGCTGCTGCCCGCCCCGGCGGCCTCGATTTCGCTCTCGGCAACATCGTCGGTTCCAACGTCGCCAACCTGGCTCTCGTGCTCGGCGTCAGCGCCGTGATCAGTCCGATCGCTCGCCAACCGCGCACGATCACACGAGAGGGCGGGCTGATGCTGGCGGGTTCGATCCTGCTGGCCGGGCTGGCCTTCAACAACAATCTCAATCGCGCCGAGGGCGTCGTCCTGGCCGTCGGACTCGTCGGAGCGATGGCCCTGATCATCCACTGGTCGCGTTCGGGCGCCGTCGACGACCTCGGTCTCAAGGTCGAGAAGGTCAGCAGTGCCGTCGACGTCGACACCAGGCGCGAGACACTGCTTGCGCTCCTGTCGCTGAGCCTCACCCTCCTCGGGGCCGATCTGTTGGTGAGAGGTGCCCGGTCGGTGGCCGAGACCATCGGCGTCTCGGATGCCGTGATCTCGCTCACACTCGTGGCGATCGGCACGTCGCTTCCCGAACTCGCCACCGCTGTCGCTGCAGCCCGCCGCAACGAGAACGACCTCGTCCTCGGGAACGTCCTCGGCTCGAACATCTTCAACGCGCTGGGCGTCGGCGGGGTGGCGGGCATCGTCTCGAACTCCTCCACGCAGGAGTCGTTTCAGCAGCCGCTGCTCACGATGTTGGGGGTGACGGTCCTCACGGGCGTCCTGGCCCTGACCACCAAGGCACTCGGTCGACGTGAAGGAGCGTTGCTCCTCATCAGCTATCCGCTGATTCTCGTGAGTATCTGAGCTTCCTTCAGCATGGCGCCGACGTGCCGACAGGGACGGCATGGAAACACCGTCAACCGTCACCGATGCGGGCACTCGCAGCCTCCTGGACGCACAACTCGAAGGGCTGGGGCTCGATCGCAACACGCCCCCCGGGCCAGACCAATGGCAGCCGCTGCTCGGACTGCTCGAGAAGGCGTGTTCGATCCTGACGACCCACGAATCCGAGGGCGTGGAAGCGGTCCTGCGTCGCGAGGTCGTCCGCCGGCGGTCGAGCCAGACGAATCTCTTCGAGCAATCGCCGATCGCGATCCTCCAGCTGGACATGTCGGCTCTCGAGGCGCCCCGAGTGATCTCCGGAGCAACCAACGGTTCACTCGTGGGCCTCCTGACCAGGATCCGGATCACTGCGGCGAACGAAGCCGCCACGACGCTGCTGGGAATCCCGCCCCGACCCGCCGACGAGCCGCTCGACGTCGGCCACATCGGTGTCTCCGATGTCGCATGGACGGCGCTGACCGAGATGGTGATGACCAGGGAGACGTCGAGCGAGATCGAGTTCGTCGGGACGCTGCCAGATGGCGGGACGTTCGAGGCGCTTCTGCTCGCCACCGTGCCGGAGCCCTTCGAGATCCCGGACTATTCCAGGGTCGTGGTCGCGATGACCGACATCACCGCTCACAAGGCGGAAGAGCGCCGGATGCACGACCTGATCACCGCCAAGAACCGACTCGTTGCCTCCGTGACCACCGAACTGCGGTCGCCGCTCGCGAAGGTCGTCGACTTCGCTCGCCTGCTCGAAGAGCCGGTCGACGACGCCGAACGACGCCGGGGCCTCGCAGTTGCGATAGCCGGAGGCGCGACCCGCGTCGCCGGGATCGTCGAAGACCTGCTGGTCGTCTCGCGTTCCGAGCTCGGTGATCTCCCCGTCGCAGAGGTACCGGTGGATCTGTCTGCTCAGGTTGCGCAGGTGCTCGAAGTCGGAGGGTCGTCGATGGCCGAGGTCTCCACCCCCGGCCGCAATGTGGAGCGCCGGGTCTGCCTCGGCGATCCCGCCCGAATCAGACAGATCATCCGGAATCTGATCACCGACGCAGTAGACCACGGCGGCCGAGACACGACGATCACCATCCACCGACGCAGCTCCACCGTGTTCCTGACCGTTTCGTGGGTCGGGCAACCCCTCGACACCGACCTGAGGCGCCGGGTGTTCGGCCCGTCCACAGGCGAGCTGGGAACGACGGTCGATCCGGATGCGCGGTTCATGGGCCTCTCGGTTGCACGTCAGCTGGCGATCAGGATGGGTGGCGAGCTCTCCTACGACCACGAGGCGGGCGTCGGGAAGTTCGAGGTGACGCTGTGCTCTGCACCTCCGAAGTGAGGACGATCGAGAGCACGGAACGTCCGCTCACGCGAGCAGGTGCTGAAGCGCCTCGATCTGCCGGTCGACCGATTCGAACGAGCCTCCTCCGCTGGACGAGCGTCGTCTGATCGACTCGGTCGGATCTGCGAGCTCGGTGTCCTCGTCGACGAAGCGCTCGTCGACGGCCGCGAGATCCCCAGCCGTGACCCCGGCGAGCGTTCGCCCGTCCGACAGGAGCCGAGACACCAACCGTCCGACCGCTTCGTGCGCCTCGCGGAACGGGACACCCCGCCCGACGAGCGCCTCGGCGAAGTCGAGGGCCATCGTCCAGGAGGTCGGTGGCGGCGGATCGAATTCGGCCGATCCGAGCATCGCAGTCACCGCCTCGAGTGTTCCCCCGAGTGTGTCGTCCGCTGCGAAGACGTGTTCCTTGTCCTCTTGGAGGTCTCGGTTGTATGCGAGCGGCAGCCCCTTCTGCAGTGTGAGGATCGCCGTGAGCGAGCCGATGGCGCCGGCCGACTTCCCCCTGGCCAGCTCGGCGATGTCGGGATTCTTCTTCTGCGGAAGGGCCGAGCTCCCGGTGGTCAGGGAGTCTGAGAAGGTCGCCCAGGCGAACTCGGAGGTGGCCCAGAGAATGAGCTCTTCGGACAGGCGGGACAGATCGACCATCGTCTGGGTACAACAGAAGACGTATTCGGCGACGAGGTCGCGGGACCCGACCGCGTCGAGGCTGTTCGGGAACACCACCGGGAACCCCAAACGCTGGGCGGTGATGTACGGATCGATCGGGAGGCTCGAGCCTCCCGACGCCGAAGCCCCGAGGGGTGAGACGGCCATCCGCTCGTCGAGGTCGGCGAACCGGCTGCGCGCCCGTACCGCCATCCACGCGTAGGCCAGTAGATGATGGGCGAGCGGGATGGCCTGGGCCTGTTGGAGGTGGGTGTAGCTGGGTACGACGACATCGGCGTTGGCCTGCGCCAACTCCACCAGCGTCCCTGCGAACTCGGCCAGCTGGCGTTGCCGGAGCGCGCTCGTCTCGAGCAGATACAGCCGGATGTCCAACGCGATCTGGTCGTTGCGTGACCGACCGGTGTGGAGTTTCTTGCCGACATCTCCGACGAGCTCGATCAGCCGGCGCTCGACGGCGGAGTGCACGTCCTCGTCGGTTTCGAGGAACTCGAAGGTGTCATCGGCCGCGTCGGCGAGGAGCTGATGGAGCGCCGTGTCGATGGTCGCGTGCTCCTCACCGGTGATCAGGCCGACATCGGCGAGCATCCCGACGTGGGCGATGGACCCGCGGATGTCGACGCTCAGCAGGCGGCGGTCGGTCTGCGACGCCGTGTACCGCCACAGCACGTCGGACGGCGCGTCCTCGAACCTCCCGCTCCAGAGCGTCATTCTTCGAGCATATCGGCGACGCGACAGCCGGCCCGACTCGTCGATCTCACGACGGTCACTCGCCCTCGCCGAGACGTTCCTCGGCGAGGCGCCGGAGCCGCAGCGCGTTGAGGCGAATGAAGCCGGCGGCGTCCGCCTGGTCGTACACATCGTCCTCCTCGAACGTGACGGTCGCCTGGTCGTACAGGGCGTGCCGCTCGGATCGACGACCTTCCACGGTGACGTTTCCCTTGAACAGCTTCAATCTGGCGTCACCGTTCACTCGCACCTGGATCGAATCCATGAACGCCTGCAGTGCCTCGCGTTCCGGGGCGTACCAGAAACCGTTGTAGACCATCTCTGCATACCTCGGAACCAGCTCGTCGCGGAGGTGTGCCACCTCACGGTCGAGGGTGATGGACTCGACCGCGCGGTGGGCGTGATGCAGCAGCGTGCCTCCGGGGGTCTCGTACACGCCTCGGCTCTTCATGCCGACGAACCGGTTCTCGACGATGTCGATCCGCCCCACTCCGTGGCGACCACCGATCTCGTTCAGCTTCGTCAGCAACTCGACCGGCTCGAGCGCCTCGCCGTTGACGGCGACCGGCGTTCCCGCCTCGAAGGTGATCTCGACGCGTTCTGGCTCATCGGGAGCGGACTCCGGATCGGTCGTCATCCGGAACATGCCGGCCGGGGGGCCTTCCCATGGATCTTCGAGGACGCCACCCTCGTAGGAGATGTGGAGCAGGTTCGCGTCCATCGAATAGGGCTTCTCGGGAGTCACGGGCACGGGGATGCCGCGCTCCTCGGCGTAGGCCACACAATCGGCTCGACCCCGCAGATTCCACTCACGCCAGGGGGCGATCACCTTGATGTCGGGATCGATGGCGTAGGCGGACAGTTCGAAGCGAACCTGGTCGTTGCCTTTGCCGGTGGCACCATGGGCGATGGCGTCGGCGCCGTGCTTGGCCGCCGTCTCCATCATCCCTCTGGTGATGATCGGACGGGCAAGCGACGTGCCCAGCAAGTAGTACCACTCGTACACGGCATTCGCCCGGATGGCCGGGAAGACGGCATCGCGCACGAATGGGAGTGTCAGGTCTTCGACGACGGCCTCGGATGCTCCCGTCGCATAGGCCTTCTCGACCGCCTCTCCGACCTCCTCTCCCTGACCCACGTCCGCGGTGTAGGTGATCACCTCGGCGTCATACGTCTCTTTGAGCCAGGTGAGGATCACGGAGGTGTCGAGACCTCCGGAGTAGGCGAGTACGACTTTCATGCTGTGGATCCGATCTGTTCGAGCTTCTCTGCGACTCCGGCACCGGTGACAGACTCGGACGCCACGACGATGATCGTGTCGTCCCCGGCCACGGTTCCGAGGACTCCTTCGACGCCGGCGTTGTCGACGGCGGCGGCCACGACCTGAGCGGCGCCGGGTGGCGTTCTGAGCACGACCAACGGCCCGCTCGCCGAGATGGACTCGACGAATTCGTCGATCGATCTGGCGAGATGGCGGAGTGCCTCCTCGGGGTCGGGCCCATCCCGGAGGAGGTAGCGATCGCCATCGGCCTTGGTGGCTCCGATGATCTGAAGATCACGGGAAACGGTTGCCTGCGTGACGTCGTGGCCCTCACCCGCCAGGTAGGCGACGATCTCGGCCTGCGATGTCACATCACGGGAGGTGACCAGTTGGCGGACCAGGCGTCGCCTGGCGGCTGCTGTGCTCATATCCGGAGTGTATACGTATATGCGCATACAGCCCATTCCAGAATCCTCGGCATGGCCGGGACGTAGGCTTCGTCGATGGCCTGGGACATGCTCATCGGCGACGTCACCGTCGGCAGGCTCGTGGACGCGCGCGCTGAATCCGGGCGCACCGTCTGTCGCTTCGAACCGACCGACGCGTTCACCCCATACGCCCCCGCCTTCACCAGCGGAGACATATCCGTGGTCGACGACGAGACGCTCGACGCCGTGATCGACGAGATCGCCGTCGATGGCGTCTTCCTGATCGGCGCCGACGGCTCGGAGATCGTCGACCCGCATCTGAGGATCGACGGGGCCGATGCCTGGTTCGAGGTTCAGTCCGGCTCGAGCAGGTAGGTCTCTGCCCGTCCGTCGACGGAATCTGTCATGGCGAACACTCGAGGCCCGACGACGACCAGACGACGGGGCCTTCGGGGCAAGCCGTCGATGACCCCCAGGTGGATCTCCTGCCAGTCCGAACCGTCGTGAATCCAGGTCGTTCCCGAACGGTCGACCCAGGTTCGAGTCCCTCCGTCGTAGATGTACAACCGGCCCACGGCCGTCGGGAAACTCGCCGACCGGCTGCCGATCCCGACGCCGGAGCTTCGATGGAGGGCACCGGCGAATCCGACGACCCGGTCGAACGGTTCATCGCTCTCCTCGACAAGCCAGTTCATCCCATCACTGCTCGTCGCGTGGCCAGAACCAGGTGGCGCCTGACTGGCGAAGAATCCGACTCCCGGCTCCCACCCCAGCCCGACGAGGCGCATCGGCAACGAGCGTCGAGCGAGCCCGCCATCGGAGTCGATCACCGTCACGTCCGTGACCCCGCCATCTCGGCCGCCGATGGGGGTGAGCCCGACGACCACATCACCGTCGGTTGCAACCTGTTCGATCCTCACGTCGTCGGAGTCCTCCAACCGGTTCCACACGCGGCCGTCGTCACTGGTCCACAGACCTCCTCTCGCCGACGGCACCAGCACGAACCCGGACATCGTCTCGACGATGGTCGGGGTCCCATAGACGGCGAGGTTGCCGACGGACGGCTGCCAGGACTCGCCATCCGTGGCTCGATGGAAGAGCCTCCCGCCACGAACGGCGAATTCGCGCGAACCGACGTGGACGAGTTCGAATCCGTCGGAGGCCTCCGAGTGGTACGGCGTCCACATCCCGGCGGGCATGTCCACTTCGGTCGCAGCCGCACCCGGACCGACGTAGACGGGAAACACGTCGGACTGTCCGTAGATCACCGGATCATCGCCGAGCAGGTCGAACCCCCTGATCGAGCCGATGTCCCACTGCGGCGTCGACGGCGATGGGAGCTCTCCACCGTTCAGGTCATGGACGACCAGTGCCCCGACGTGGTCGACTCCCATGACCAGTCCACCGATCACCTCGATCCCGATGAGATCCGGCGTCTCTGCGACTCGGCCCCAACCGATCGCGGCCGACCTGATCTCGTCACCGATGGACAACGGTCGATCGGCCACCGACACGAGCGCCATCAGCGAGGTCGAGTCGCCTGCCAGATCCACCACGGACGACTTGTCCGGGGTGAACGGAAGCTGCGTGGCCGAAACGCGGTCACCTTCGACGAATCCGACCGCCGCCCTCCCCTCGGCGTTGCGGCCACCGATCGCAGTGGCGCCGGCATCACCGCCGACCGTCAGCACCGTCTCGATGCCGACCAGTTCGATCTCTTCGAACTCCGCTGCGCTCGATTCGATCCACAGCGCGTCTCGCGCCGTGCTGTCGGTTCCGGGCCCGTCGACAGTCCGGTCCGGCAGGACTGCCACGACCGACCTCCCGCCGACCGACCACACCCCGACAACGGATCCCGATGTCGGCTGGAACAGGTAGCGGGCAGATCCGTCCACCCATTCCCAGACGGTGGGACGACCTTCGAGGTCACCAACGAACAGCACGCGGTCATCCATCACGACGGCCGCCTCCACCGCTTCGAGTGCAGGGCTCCCAACCAGCGTCCACGCTCGATCTCGTCGCTCCCACACGTCGGCGCCGGGCGACGCCGAGTGCGCAACGACCGCAATCGACGTGCCACCGACCGGGCCCATGGCGATGATCTCTCCGCTCCCGGGCAGCAGGCGTTCGCTCCACGGCCCGGCAAGGCTCGGAACGAGCGTCGGCATGGTCGAATCCTCGAACTCGACGGGAGCCGATAGCGACGACTGGGGAGGGTCTGCACTCGAGGTCACCGAGTTGACACCCGCCACGAGGATCGCGCCTGCCAGGAGGATCGCAACGATCAACGCCGGCGTTCTCGGAGACGATCGGTACCCGGCCGCAGGCACCTTCTCCGGATCCTCCTCGCTGGAGGGGATGCGGATCCGAACCGTCACGGCGCCTGCTGGATGGCTTCCATGGCCGAATCCTATGCTCACCGGCCGGTGCCGACGGCCACACCGGCACCGGGACAAAGCCGCCGTGGGTTCGTAGGCTTCGGCACGAGCGATCGAGGAGCCCATGGACCAGCACATCGTCATCGTCGGAGGAGGCCTCGCAGGAGTGCGGGCTGCCGAGGGGACCCGCGACGCAGGCCACGAAGGTCCCCTCACCATCGTCGCCGCCGAAGACGTGGTCCCCTACGAGCGCCCACCACTCTCGAAAGGCCTCCTGCTCGGCGAGTCCGGGTTCGACGACGCCATCATCCACGACGCAGCCTGGTTCGACGAGAACGACATCGAACTCCGCCTCGACACCAGGGTGGCAGTCATCGACCCCGAACGACAGCTCGCCATCGTCGACGAGACCGACCAGATCCCGTATGCCGAGTTGATCCTGGCGACGGGCGCCTCGCCGAGGCGGTTGGACATCGACGGGGGGGCCCTGGCGCTGGTCGGAGCCCTCCGCACGATCGAGGACGCCCGGGTGATCCGATCACTGTTCGAACAACAGAGGAAGGTCGTGATCGTCGGTTCTGGTTGGATCGGCACCGAGATGGCAGCGGCCGCCAGGGGCCATGGTTGTGATGTGACCGTGGTCTCACGCTCAGAGCTCCCGCTCGTCGAGGTTCTCGGCGAGCAGTTCGGTGTCTATCTACGCGACCTGCATCAAGACCACGGAGTGCGGTTCGTCACCGGGACCTCACCGGTGGCGTACGCGGGTGCCGACACCGTCGAACGAGTCCATCTGGAAGACGGAAGCGTGCTCGATGCCGACGTCGTCATCGAGGCGGTGGGAGCGCGCCCTCGCATCGGGCTCGCCGAGACGGCCGGGGTCGACACGGACGACGGAGTTCTCGTCGACGAGACCCTTCGTACCTCGCGAGCGCACATCTGGGCGGTGGGTGACATCGCCAGCCACTTCCACCCGTTCTATGAGACCAGGATCCGATCCGAGCACTGGTCGGTGGCACGAAATCAGGGGTTCCATGCGGGCAGAGGAGCTGCCGGCCAGCCGGCTCCCTACGACCGACTCCCGCTGTTCTTCACCGATCAGTACGACCTGGGGATGGAGTACCGGGGCCACGCCCCGGACTACGACGAGGTCATCTTCAGGGGAAGCACCACCGAAGGGGAGTTCCTGGCGTTCTACCTCGTCGAGGGTGTGATCAGAGCAGTTGCCAACGTCAACCAGTGGGACATCGGCGACGACATCGAGAGCTTGCTCCGGGCCGAAGCCAGCCCGGACCATCGCGCCATTGCGGACCGGGAGACGCCGCTGAGCGAGCTGTACTGACGCTCACCTCTCGAGCGAGAAGAGTGATCGCTTCGAAGGGCCGCCGACGAGGGCGATCACCTCGTCTTCGTCGACCCAGAGATCGAGGAGAGGCCCGTCCGCCCCCTCCCAGATGCCGAACGAGGCTTCGGTCCACCGGACGAAGTCGGTGCTGACCCAGGAACGGGCTCGGTCCCCGAACAGCAGTCCACCGTCGACGGGTAGCACCTGGCGCGCGGGAAGCGGATCGCCGTCGGGCGTGCGTATCCGGACGAGACTGCGGGACTCCGCGTCGTAACGGAGCCACTCCGAAGCCGAGCGAACTGCGAGCGCATCGGACCCGATCTGAATCTCCTCGACTTCGATGTCGAGCTCGAGTTCGGCCCAATCGGCGCCCGTGTCCGACACATACACCGCGCCGTTCGCAGGCCCTGCGACATACCCGAGTGAGGCAACCCATCCGAGGCGATCCGCAGTGGCCACGATCGGGTCGGTCGAGGTCGCGACCTCCGTGACCCCGGCCCTCGCGACTCGAAGAACTTCGTGAGACTCGGGTGCGCCCGCGAAGACCACCCCCGCGCCATCTGAGCCGGCCATTCGAATCACATCGGTGGCGATCCGTTGCCACACCGACCCGTCGCTCGAGAACCAGACCGACGAGTACGGCTGGGTGGCCGACAGCAGGTATCCGAAATCGAGCTCGATGACGTCCACCGAGCCTCCGACCGAGTTCTCGCCGTCGAAGACGGGCTGCTTCCAGGCACGAGAGAAGCCGTCTCGAACGTTGACGCCACCATCGAAGACGCTCAGATGGATCCCGCCCACTTCGACGACCTCCCTGCCCGGTTCGACCTCGTCACCTAGCAGCCACCGGGCGGACGGGATGCTGGACGAGGTCCCGACCGGAGCCTCGGAAGCGACGATCGGTGACGAATTCTGTTCACTCGTCGCGCCCGAGAACACGAGGCCGCCGGCTTCCCGAAACACGACGTCGGAGATGACGATCGTCCCCGCTCCTGGACCTCCCCCTCCGGGACCGGTGAAACGGGCACGGCCGGCAACCCAACTGATGCCACTGTCCGTCCGGTACGTCGTCACCCCGGCGGCCGGAAGGGCGATCAGATCGCCGGCCACCGCGAGGAGGTCGGCACCCGCAGGGACGAGTCGGTCCCATGCGCCGGGAATCGGATCATCGAGCCGCTCGAAGGGCGGATCCAATCGATGGACCGCCGTCGACGGGAGTTCGCTGCCGAATCCACTCACGACCAGACCCACGTTCTCGCCCGAGCCGAGCCTGCCGGCTGCGGCGATCAGCCCGCGGTCCAGATCGATGTCGACCTCGATCGGCTCCAGCTCACCGTCCGGGCCAACACGCCACATCGCCGGCTCCCCGTCGTGACTGCCAACCGCAACAACGGTCCCGTCGTTCGCGAACACGTCCTCCACGGCCGCTTCTCCGGTCGCCGGCTCGAGAGATGTCTGCCCGCCGGCCGAGTCGACTCGGTAGGTCGCCGCCGGAGCGGGCGTGGAGCCATCACCGAATCGGCTGAACACGAAGAGGGATCCGGCGACGTGGTCGACCTGATGGGGAACCTCACCCGTTCCCAACTCGATCCGCCTCGCACGGAGCTCGCCCGGCGGACCGACGGAGAGCACGGGAGTTCGATCGAAGAGGTCGAAACCGGCGACAGCCAGGCCTTCGGGGACTGCGATGGCGTCGAGCACCGTCACGCCCGGGAGTGCATCGGTGAGCGTCCAGGTTCCGGAGGTGTCGTCGAGACGCCAGATCGAACTCCCCCACTGGTCCCCCCTCACTGCGGCCACGAGAGCACCCTCGACTTCGTCGATCGCACTGACGACCCCAGTGCCGGGGAAGGTGAAGGCTTCCAGGGTCGGCGGCCCCGTCGTCTCGATCTGAGGTGGCGGCCCGATCTCACCGGTGAGCAACGTGTCGACTGCGGCCGGCTCAGGGTCACCCGTGACGGCGAAGATGGCGAGCAGAATCGAGAGCCCGGCGGCGAGGAGCATCCAGGACTTCACCGGTGAGGCCGGTGATCCCGCGTCATCCTCGCTGGTCGGAATCGAGATCCGGTCTCTCATCTCGTCAACCTACCTCCGGTGCGAAACGAGCGGTCGTGAGGTCAGCGGGGAGTCGCAGGGCTCGGTCGGAACGCCGCCCCATGGCCTGGCACGATGAGCGTGGCTTCACCGAGAACACGAGCGCGCCCGTCCTCGATCTGTGTCTGGTCGGTGCCACGGGGATCAGCGCCGGGACCGTCGGCGTGCCACCAGAGGTGGGTGAACGCAACCACCTCGGCATCGGTGCGGAGGATGGTCGTGATGTCCTCCCGGGTGTGACCCGGAGTCGACCAGGTCACCACCGACGGGGACACCTCGAATCCTTCACCGGACCGGCTGGTCCATGTGTCGTGGTGATAGGTCGCCCAGTAGTCGTGCACTCTGGCATCGCCGAACAGCCCCACGTTCACGGTGTGGTCCGGATGATGATGGCTGATGACGACGTCGGTGACATCGTCGGCCCGCACTCCGTGGGAGTGCAGTGGATCCAGAATGGCCGCCTGTGACGGTGCCATCCCGGGATCGACGACGACCACCTGCTCACCATCCAGGATCAACGAGACGGTGGATCGGACGTGGGGTCCGGCCATGCCCTCCTGGAGAATGTGGAAACTGACGGGCACTGAGGCTCCCGGG
>CBDTXZ010000019.1:0-29399 GCA_965364515.1 uncultured bacterium | reverse complement strand
GACGATCGCGCCGATCCCGAGCGCGAGCGCGGCCGTCAGGGTGAGCGCACCGAATGCGAAGAGAGGTGATCTGAGTCTCGGCACCGGGACAAAGGTAGGACGACCAGACCGATATCCGGCATCGCTCAGACGTGTGCACCGGCCCTCGTAGCCTGTGATGAAGTGCCCCGTTCACTCCTGGAGATCCTCACCGCATGACCTCGCCCAACCCCGCCACCGAGATGCTGGTCCTGGCACGGCCGATCAGAGTCGAAATCGACAAGATCAAGGGCTCTCGTTTCATCTGTGATCTCGCCCCCGCAGTGGACGAGGCTGCCGCCCAGCAGGTGATCGACGCGGTCAGAGCGAGCGAGCCCTCGGCGACGCATCATTGCTGGGCATACCGCCTCGAATCGGATCGGGAGCGCTCTTCGGACGATGGGGAGCCCGGCGGCACGGCAGGCCCACCGATTCTCAGACGGCTGCAATCCGCAGAACTCACCAACGTCGTGGCCGTGGTGACCCGCTACTACGGAGGCACGAACCTCGGCACAGGCGGCTTGATCCGCGCCTACGGGGCCGCCACCGGCGCCGCCATCGATGCGGCTGACACCGTCGTTCGAACACGAACGGCCGGATTTCGGCTCACACACCCCTATGACCTCTCCTCCGCCGTCGAAGGGGTCCTTGCAGCAGTCGCCGCAGAGATCATCGCGTCCGAGTATGCCGAGGACGTCTCCCTCACCGTCCGGGTGCCTGCCTCGAAGGCGGACTCCTTCGCAGCCTCGATCCGTGAGCAGACCTCGGGTGAGGTGGAGGCACACCCGATCGATCACATCACATCCGACTAGAACTCCCCAGTAAGACCATTTGGTACTCTCCTGGAGTACTACTAGGCTTCATGTTGCCACCCGTACGTCTACACCAGGAGACACATGACCGCTCGCCAACGACGACGCCTCGAACAGAACCTCCAGAAGGAAGCCCGCTGGCTTCAGAAGACGATCTTCTCACTCCGCAAGGCCCAAGATGCCCGGGAGAAAGTCGTCGACACCAACGGTGAGCCGCTGCGACCACTCGTCTCACTCGATGACACCCAGATTCCGATAGAACAGCTCGAGAGCCTCATCGACGAGCGCGTCGACCAGATCCGCGCAGAGCTCGGCACCGGCGACTACCGCGTGCTCTGAAGTTCCACGCAGCACGCTTCGCGCTGAGGCATCACGAGTCTCACGAAGGCTCGAGGGGCCGTCTGCATCAGGAATCCACGCTTGCCGACGCGGCGCTGTTTCCCCCAGATGAGGGGTTGCAGTCCCGTCGGCAACCCGCTCATCAGCGGGCATCTGCGTTGGTAAACGCCGAAGGCTCTCTACACTTGCCGCAGGCACCCCGCCGTGCCCGTCAGGAGTGCAACCATGGCCGAAGTCAGGCGTGTTCGCCGCATCATCCGAAAGATCGACGCCTGGACCGTGTTCAAGGTCTCGTCGATCTTCTGGGCTGTCGCCGCGCTCGGGCTCGTGCTCGGTCTCATCATGTTCTGGTCGGTCGTGCAGGCCGCCGGGATCCCCGAGCGTCTCACCGACTTTCTCGTGACCATCACGCTCGTCGATGAAGGGAGCGAGCCGTTCGGAGACGACGACGCGTTCTTCCGACTCGCCCTCTTCGGGTCGATCGCCTGGGCCATCCTCGGCTGCGGCCTCACGACACTGTCGGCGGTCATGTACAACCTCATCTCCGACGTGGTCGGAGGCGTCGAGATCGTGGTCCTCGAGGAGACCCTCAATCCGACTCCGGTCTCCCCGACCGCGCCGGCGACCGGCTACAGCACCTCGACCGACATCACCGAGCTCCCTACGCAGGAGAACCCGGTCACGTCACGTCGCTGACCGCCTCGGCGATCAAGACTCCCAATCCCTGGACCAGATCGAGATATCGCTCTGCTCGGTCCCACACCGGGCCCGGCTCCCCTCCGAGGAGCGCGCCGGCCGCCAGACACGCCCCCGACAGGAACAGCACGTCGTCCACGACTGCGATCGTGCGGGCTCGGTCGGCGACGACAACACCCGCAAAGGTCGAGTTCACGGGGCACATCATCACGCCTTCGGACATGGTGGCTCGCCGAACCGCCCCCACCGGATCCGGGAACACGGCGAACGGGCCTTCGCCAGGATCCGCTGCGGTGACTGTTCTGTCCATCGTGATCCGCTCACCGGAGAGCCGTGTCGCCAGCGACCTCGCCAGTCCGGTGAGCCCTGCGAAGGAAACCGTGCCGGAGCCGTCCGGTGTCACGTTGGGACGCCCGGGGCCGGGCCCGACCAGAACATCGAAGCCGCCGGCGTCGGTGACCTTCGATGCCCGGTCGCCCCACGACTTGGGCGGGGACTTACCGATGAGTCCGACGAGCGTCACCAACGGTGACGATGCGAGGCTCGCGGCAGCACGAGAATGCACTTCATCGACGGGATCCACGGCTATTCGCACCGATGTCACGGTAATCGCAGAGCTCGGCGCCCCTCACCGACCCGGCGTCGCCGACCATGCACAGAACGAATCTGTGGACAACTCTGTGGAATATCGCGTTCCTGTAACGTTTTCGACTCTCGTGTCGGCTGCAACCAATGGTCATTGTTCATCGGTCGAATCGGTGCGCTCGCTCGACGAACGAGCCTCACTGCATCCGTCGGCAGACACTCGATCCGGCAAGTCTCCACAGAGTTGTCCACAGATGTCCACAAGTTACATCTGTGTCGTTCCCCGTGAACTCAGTCCTCGTCGAGTTCCTGGACGATCGCAAACGCCGCCAGCGAACCGTCGCCGACATCGATGACCTTCACTCCGGTGGCATCTCGCTGCTGACGACTGATCGAGCTCACCTTCGTGCGAATCCCGACACCCGACGACGAGATCAAGAAGACCTCCATGTCGGGCTCGACGGCCTTCGCTCCGATCAGCGTGCCACGAACGCGGGTCAGCTTGAAGGCCTTGACGCCGATCCCACCGCGCCCCTGAAGAGGGAACTGCTCGGTCTTCGTCCGTTTGCCGTACCCGCCGGAGGACAGCAGCAACACCTCGTCACCGTCCGAGTTCGACGCGGCCGCCACCACCTCGTCACCTTCGCGGAGCTTGATCCCGCGCACTCCCTGAGTGGCCCGGCCCATCGGCCGGAGATCGTCCTCCGAGAAGCGGATCCCTTGACCGTTCTTCGTGAAGAGCAACATGTGGTCACTCCCGTTGGTGGTCCGGACTGCGACCAGCTCGTCGCCTTCCGACAGATTGATCGCCACGAGTGTGGCGTTGCGGGAGTCGTACTCCTTGAACTCCGTCTTCTTCGCCTGGCCCTGCTTCGTGACCATCACCAGGTACCGGTTCGTCTCGTAGTCACGGGTGTCGATCACCGCCTCGATCCGCTCCTCCGGCTCGAGGGGCAGGACCGACTGCGCGAGCACTCCCTTGGAGGTCCTCGCCTGTCGCGGGATCTGATGAGCCCGAATCCGGTGGACCCGACCCGTGTTGGTGAAGAACAGGAGATAGGCGTGCGCAGTCGTGTGCAGGAGGTGGGCGATGACATCGTCCTCACCGACCTCGGCGGCACGAATGCCGCGGCCCCCGCGCCCCTGAGTCTTGTACGTCGTGGCCACGACCGACTTGACATAGCCGGACTGACTCACCGTCACGATCAGCTCGTCGTCGGCGATCAGGTCTTCGAGCGAGAGATCGCCTTCGTCGGGGATGATCCTGCTGCGGCGCGGTTCGGCGAACTTGTCGCGAATCTCCTCGAGATCCTCCTTGATGATCGCCCGCCGCCTGGCGGGATCGGCGAGGATCGCCTGGAGCTCGGCGATGAGCTCCCTGAGATCTGCGAGCTCGGCGCGCAGCTCGTCGACGGCGAGGGCAGTGAGCCTCCGGAGCGGCATGTCGAGGATCGCCTTCGTCTGGACCTCCGACAGCTCGAACCGATCCTGTAGTGCCTGCGACGCCGCTGCGGTGTTCTCCGACGCACGGATGATCTGGATGACCTCGTCGATGTTGTCGACCGCAACGACCAGACCCTCCAGAACGTGCGCCTTGCGCTCGGCTTGATCGAGGCGGTACTGGGTTCTCCGCTCGATGACTTCCATCTGGTGGTCGAGATAGTGCCCGATCATCTCGGCGATCCCGAGGGTCAGCGGAACACCGTCGACCAGAGACACCATGTTGTATCCGAAGCTGTCCTGGAGCGGCGTGTTCTTGTAGAGCTGGTTCAGGACGACCTGAGGGATGGCGTCGCGCTTCAGCTCGATGATGAGCGACATGCCCTTGCGGGAGTCGGACTCGTCCCGCACGTCGGCGATGCCGGTGATCTTCTTCGAATCCACCAACGTCTTGATCTTCGAGATCACCCGCTCGGTGGAGACCTGATAGGGCAACTCGGTGACGACGATCGCCGTCCGGCCCTTCCGGATCTCACGTACGTCGCACGCCGCCCTGATCTTCACCGAACCACGGCCCGAGACGAGGGCGTCCTTGATGCCGGCGGCGCCCACGAGGAAGCCACCAGTCGGAAAGTCCGGCCCCTTGACGATCTGAAGGAACTCCTCGGCGGTGGCGTCGGGATTCTCGAGCCCGTACAGGCAAGCGTCGACGACCTCGGCGAGATTGTGCGGTGGGATGTTCGTCGCCATGCCGACGGCGATTCCCTGAGAGCCGTTCACGAGCAGGTTCGGGTACCGAGCCGGAAGCACACTCGGCTCTTCCATCTCGCCCGAGTAGTTCTCCTCGAAGTCGACGGTGTTCTCACCGATGCCTTCCAGCAGGCGCATCGACAGCTGTGAGAGGCGACACTCGGTGTAGCGGGAGGCCCCGGGCGGGTCGTCGATGGTGCCAAAGTTCCCCTGGGGGTCGATGAGTGGATGTCGCATCGAGAAGTCCTGACCCAGCCGGACGAGGGCGTCGTAGATCGCGCTGTCGCCATGCGGGTGGTAGTTCCCCATCACATCGCCGACCACCTTCGCGCACTTGCGGTGCGGCGTGGTCGGTCCGATGTTCGACTCCGACATCGACCAGATGATGCGACGCTGCACCGGCTTCAACCCGTCGCGAACGTCGGGCAGGGCGCGGGAGACGATGACCGACATCGCGTAGTCGATGAAGGCCTGCTCCATCTCCGAGTTGATGTCGATCCCCCGGATCGCCGCCAGGTTGTCGTCCGGTTGTTCGATGTTGTTGTCGTCACTCACAGCGCGCCTCCTCTGAGCATGAATCTGTTAAGTCTTCGGTGTTTGGTGTGCCGTCTGCCGTCAGCCATCGGCGATCAGCCGGGACATGAGCGTGAGCCGACAGCCGAGAGCTGAAAGCCGACAGCAACGCAACGCGAGAGACCATTGACCTGGTGAGCACGAACATCTAGATGTCCAGGAACCGGACGTCGTCGGCGTTCTGTTGAATGAAGCTCTTGCGTTCGGAGACGTCGTCTCCCATCAGCGTCGAGAACACCTGATCCGACCGGAAGGCGTCCTCCATCTCGACACGGACGAGGCTGCGGGTCTCCGGATTCATCGACGTGTCCCACAACTCGTCGGGGTTCATCTCACCCAACCCCTTGAACCGCGACGGTTTCACCTTCGGATGGTCCTTGCGGAACTCGTCGAGGGCGGCGTCGTCCTTGAGGTAGTACACCTTCGAGCCGACCTTCACCCGATACAGCGGCGGCTCGGCGATGTACACCATGCCGTTCTCGATCAAGCCGCGCAGGTGACGGAACAGCAAGGTCAGCAGCAGCGTGCGGATGTGCGCACCGTCGACGTCGGCGTCGGCGAGCAGCACGATCTTGTGATATCTGGTCTTCTCGATGTCGAACTCCTCACCGATACCGGTACCCATGGCGGTGATGATGTCCTGGACTTCGTTGTTCTGCAGCGCCTTGGCCAATCGGGCCTTCTCGACGTTGATGATCTTTCCCCGGATCGGAAGCACCGCCTGGAACTCGGAGTTCCGCGCCTGCTTCGCCGGGCCGGCCGCCGAGTTGCCCTCGACGATGAAGAGTTCGGAGAGGTGTGGCTCTCGCGACGAGCAATCGGCGAGCTTGTCTGGGAGACCACCCGACTCGAGACCGGACTTGCGCCTGGTCAGGTCTCTGGCCTTCCTGGCCGCCTCACGAGCCCGTGCAGCCGTGAGTGCCTTGTCGACGATCCGGCGCGCATCGGCCGAGTAGCGCTCGAGCCACTCTGGCAGCTTGGCGTTCAAGGTCCGCTCGACATAGGACCGGATCTCGGTGTTGCCGAGCTTGGTCTTGGTCTGGCCCTCGAACTGAGGCTCTCTCACCTTCACCGAGACGATGGCGGTGAGGCCCTCGCGGATGTCGTCGCCCGAGAGGTTCGGATCCTTCTCCTTGAGCAGGTTCTTGTCCCTGGCGAACTGGTTCACCGCCTTGGTGAGCGCCTTGCGGAAGCCTTCCTCGTGGGTGCCGCCCTCGTGGGTGTTGATGTTGTTGGCGAAGGACAGCACGGTCTCGCTGTAGGCCATCGTCCATTGCATGGCGACCTCGAGCTCGGCCTCGTCGGAGACGTCGCCGAACTCGACGATCCGGGCGTGGAGCGGCTCCTTCTTCTCGTTGAGGAACTTCACGAAGTCGACCAGTCCCCCCTTGTAGAGGAAGGTCTCTTGGATGGGCTCATCCGGACGCTCGTCGGTGAGGCGGACCTCGATGCCGCGGTTCAGGAACGCCAGCTCGCGGATTCGCGACTGAACGATGTCGTACTCGAACGTGGTGGTCTCTTTGAAGATCTCCTCGTCCGGCCAGAAGGTGATGGTCGAGCCGGTTCGCTTGATCTCCTTGCCCTTCTGGACCTTGCCGAGCGGGTGACCGCGCTCGAACTCCTGGGTCCAGACGTGGCCATCGCGACGGATCTCCGCCTCGAGCCGACTCGACAGCGCGTTCACCACCGAGACACCGACCCCATGGAGTCCACCAGACACCGTGTAGGCGCCCTGCTCGAACTTGCCTCCGGCGTGGAGCTTGGTCAGAACCGTCGTGAGGGCCGATTCCTTGGTCTCGGAGTGCCGTGCGACCGGGATGCCACGGCCGTTGTCGACAACGCGAACACCGCCGGATTCGAGGATGGTGATCTCGATCCGATCACAGAACCCCGCCATCGCCTCGTCCACGGCGTTGTCGACGACTTCCCAGATGAGATGGTGGAGCCCGCGCGGGCCCGTCGAACCGATGTACATCCCGGGGCGCTTGCGCACCGGCTCGAGATCCTTGAGAACGGTGATTTGGCCGGCGTCGTAGCTGGACGAACCATTGGTTGACATGTCAGGACCTCACTGGCTGGCTGGTCGGTGGACGCCGACGTGAACAGGCGGTTTCCCCCACCCCGAGGGATGAACGATGGTCATCGATTCGGTGGCGAGTCCGTGTGACGGCCAGGGCCATCGGGAGCTGACGCGCAGCTCGTCTCGCGGGACCGGGACGGGTCGAAATTCACTGTTGTAATTCTAGCGGTTCGCTGCGTTGCGCCCAAGCTTTCAGCGGCCCGAGAACGCTCGGAGAGGCCGGTCTCGGGGGTGTGGTCGAGACCGGGGTCGGAATCCGCCATGAGGGGCCAGTCAGGCGCTGTGCCGAGATGGTGGTTTCACCACGACCTCCGCGACGGTGCCCTCACCCAACTGGGCGTTCAAGCGGTGCGCCAGACCCGCCGTCCCATACCGAAGCATCGCGACCGCCTGCGCGCTCGACGCCTCGAGCACGAGCTTCTTGCCGTGCATCCCGATCGGCTTCGTCTGCACCGCCCACGGCGTTCCCGAGAGCTCGACCCATTCGTCTCGGATCCGATTCCACACCGACGCCTCCACCACACCGAGCCGATCCATCAGCCTCCGGAGCGCGTCGTCGATCGGCACCGGCTCGCTCCGACCCCGTCTCGGACCGGAAGTGGTCACAGGTCGCTCCTCATCTCCGCAGCACCGCTCCCTCGCCCACGGTCCAAGAAACGCCCTCGAGCGGCACGTCGTTCGGATCGGCGGTCGTGACCAGGGTCTGGGCGTCGGGAAGCGACCGGGTCAGCGCCTCGGACCGCTGAGGATCCAGCTCGGAATACACGTCGTCGAGGAGCAGAATCGGCGGAAGATCGATGAGCTCGGTGATGGCGCGATGGGAGGCGACGCGCAGACTCAACGTCATGGTGCGCTGCTCCCCCTGACTGGCATGGTGCCGCGAGTCGTGGTCTCCGAGCAACAGGATCGGCTCATCCCGGTGCGGTCCCACCGTCGTCACCCTCCGCTCCCGGTCACGGCGTCGAGCTTCGGAGAGTGCCTCCGAGAGTCGCTGAGAGAACTCGGCGGGCGACACCCGAGCATCCAGTTCACCCTTCCAGCCCGACACGTAGTCGAAGCCCACCGAGATCTCGGACTGCGCAATGTCCGAGTGGACTTCGCTCAGGTGGTCGGCGAGCGCAGCGACCGTTCTCGCTCGCCTCGCCATCACCTTCCCACCGGCATGGGCGAGACGCTCGTCCCACACACCCAAGGTCACGTCGTCTCTGTCGCCCTGTTTGAGAAAGGCGTTGCGCTGACGAAGCGCACGATCGAAATCGGCCTGGTCGAGATGAGATCCCGGCCACAGTTGGACTGCGGTCGAGTCCAGGAAGTCGCGTCGATAGCCCGGACCCCGCTTGACGATGTCGAGGTCCTCGGGCAGGAAGGTCACGAAGCGGACGTGCCCGAGCAGATCCGAGGTACGCGCCAGGCGCTGGGTGTTCACTCTCGCCTGCCTGCCACCACGTCGCCGCAGTTCCAGCTCGATCAGCGCTTCGGAGGTCCCTGCCGTCACCTGACCCCGGATGTATGCGCTCTCGACGTCGAAGCCGACGAGCGCCTGCTCAGGTGCCCCACGAAAGGAACGTAGGGACCCGAGATATCCGACGGCCTCGAGGAGGTTGGTCTTCCCGGCCCCGTTCCGACCGACCACGACGTTGACCCCGGGATCGGGCCGCCACTCGAGCTGCGCATACGACCGAAATCCGGCCAGCGTCAGCCAATCGAGGCGCATTCAGATCCGGACTGGCATCAGGAGGTAGAGAAAACCCGGATCGTCGGCACTGTCGAGCACACTGGGCTTGAGACCGTCGATCAGCTGCAGACGGACCGAGTCTCCCGTGATCGCCGACACACCATCGGCCAGGTACCGGGGATTGAATGCGATCTCGAGTTCCTCGGTGCCGGAGAACCGACCTTCGAGGAACTCCTTCTCCGCTCCGACATCCTGGCGACTGACCGCAATCTCGACTCCGCCCTCGTTGATCTTGAGACGGACCGGGATGTGATCTTCGGCGACCAGAGCAACGCGTCCGAGTGCCTCGAGCAGCCCACCGCGATCGACGACGAGCTCGTTGGGATAACTGTCCGGCAACAGGCTCTGATACTTGGGGAAGGTCCCTTCGATCATCCGCAACCGCAGCGCACCCCGGTCGGACGAGAACACCCCTTCCCGACCGTCGAGTGTCACCTGCACCTTGGAAGACCCGATGGTGCGAGGCAACTCACGCAGACCGCGGGCGGGGATGAGGCCCGAGCCTTCGATGCCCACCCCTGGCAGGTCTCTCACGGCGAGGCGGTAGGAGTCGGTGGACACGAGCCGAACCCCGTCCTCGGTCGACTCGAACAACACGCCCGTCAGGATCGGACGGGCGGCGTCGGTCGAGGCCGCCGTTGTGACCTGGGCGATCGCTCCCGCCAGCGACTCACCATCGACTTCGGTCCCAGACAGCGAAGTCTCGCTGATCTCCGGGAAGTCGTCCAGACCGAGTTGCTTGAGCGAGAAGCGCGGGCCATTGCCCATGATCTCGACGTCGCCGTCCTCGGCACCGATGGTCACCTGTCCGGACGGCATCTTCCGGACCGCCTGTTCGAGGATCTTGCCGGGGATCACCGCAGAGCCCTCCTCGAGGGTCTCGACCTCGGTCTGGGTCTGCACGGTCATCTCGAGATCAGTCCCCGTGACACGAAGCGACGAGCCCGCCACGTCACACTTGAGACCTTGGAGGACCGGGAGGGCCGACCGGGTACCTACGGCACGGTTCGCCCTGGAGAAGACATCTCCGAGATCGTCACGCTCTGCTCTGATACGCACAGGGATTGTTCCCTTCTTCTATCTCTTGTTGTTTTCTTGAAATACTCAGTAGTAGTAGTAGGGGTTGTGGATTGTGGATGACTCCGCCGATCCTCAACTCCTGTGGGCGATTCTGGTCGATCGTGGCTGTGGATGGAATCCTTTCCTGTCCACAGACTCGGAGTGGTCTCTCGGTGACCTGTGGATTGGAGTCATCTTTTCCTCAAGCTCTGTGACAACTCAGAGACCCGATCGAAGACCTCTCGATCGGTCTGCATGACCGACTTCACCTTGTCGATGGCGTGCATCACGGTGGTGTGATCTCTCGATCCGAAGTGAGCTCCGATCTTCGGGAGCGAGAGATCGGTGTGTTCACGACACAGGTACATGGCGACCTGACGACACCGAGCGAGGGGCTGTTTGCGGGAGGGTCCCTTGAGCTCTTCGACGGTGTATCCGTAGGCGGCGGCCGTTGCTGCGATGATCTCGACCGCGTTCACGGCTTTGGATTCATGGCCCGGCAACATGTCCTGGAGGACCCGCTCGGCCATGGGATGGCTGATGGACTCGCCGGTGAGTGATGCGAACGCGGTCACTCTGGTGAGTGCCCCTTCGAGCTCCCGGATGTTGTCCGATACGAGCCCGGCGATGAACTCGAGGACTTCGAGTGGGATCGGCATGGCGGCGTATTCGGCATTACGACGCAGGATCGCCAGTCGGGTCTCGACGTCGGGCGGTTGGATGTCTGTGAGCAGCCCCCATTCGAACCGGCTTCTGAGCCTGTCTTCGAGTGTGACCAGGTGTCTGGGGTGTCGATCGGATGTGATCACGATCTGCTTGCCCGACTCGTACAGGCTGTTGAACGTGTGAAAGAACTCTTCGAGGATCTGTTCTTTCCCGTCGAAGAACTGCACGTCGTCGAGCAGCAGGATGTCGGTGGTGCGGTACCTGGCCTTGAACTCGTCCATCTTCTTTCGACGGATCGAATTGATGAAGTCGGTGAAGAAGGTCTCCGACGTGACGTAGCGGACCTCCATCCCGGGATACATCTCGAGCGCTTGATAGCCGATGGCGTTGAGCAGGTGCGTCTTTCCGAGGCCGGCGTTGCCGTGGATGAACAACGGGTTGTAGTTCTGTCCCGGCTTCTCCGCGACCGCCATCGCTGCGGCGCTCGCAAAGCGGTTGGATTGCCCAACGACGAAGTTCTCGAAGCGGTACTTGCGGACGAGTCGAGCGACGCGTTCGGGTGCGGGCGGAGCAGACGGGAGCGGATCGACCGGCTGGGTCGTGTCCCCGAGCGGGAGTGGGATCTCGAGATCGTCCTCGGGCTCACCGATCGTGAATTCGAGTTCGACGTCGCTCCCGTAGGCGGTCAGCACCGCCTGTTCGATCTGCTGGCCGTGCTTGTCGATGACCCATCTGAGATGGAACTCGCTCGGTGCTCGGAGTGTGAGGCGTTGTCCGTCGAACGAGGGTTCCAGACGTTGGATCCACGTCTGCCATGCGCCAGGGGTCACCTGAGATTGCATGACCTCGGTGAACCTGAGCCATTCTTCGCTGGCGACGCCCTGCCCTCGATCGGGAAGACCGTCGCTCGGTTGTATCTGTGTCAACGGGGTGCTCCTCCTCAACTCACTCCGTACGCCACTCGAGCGCGATGTCCACAAAGCAGTCCACACATGTGGAGAAATGGGCTGTCGCGCCGAGCGGCTGTTGAAACTGTTCAGTTGTGTGCTCTGCGCGAGCCGAGCGGCTTCGATGCGGGGAAGTCATCGAGATCTCCGCTCTGTGGAGCGAATATAGGTCCGATTCCCGACGCGCTTCAAGAGCGCGAACATCGTCGAAAGCCGGGCGCCGGCGAGAACGCCGACCCCTCGAAATCGTCAATGTCCATGCGGGTATTCGAAGGGTCTCGAGGCTCGGCGCCGCGGTCGTTTCGGTTCCGATGCGTGCGATTCGGGTGCGCGCGAATTTTCGCGAGCTTGTGGATAATCTCGCGACCTCGGCGTCGCTTTGACAACATGTGGGCCGGCCCCGTAGCCTCTGGAGGTCTGTTTCCATCTCGTGGAAGCACCTCTGACACTCTCCACCCCGGAAGATTCATCATGAAGCGAACATATCAACCAAAGGTCCGTCGTCGGAAGCGACGTCACGGGTTCCGGCATCGCATGCGCACCCGTCAGGGTCGGGCGATCATCAAGTCCCGCCGGGACAAGGGCCGCAAGCGCCTCGCCGCCTGAGACGACCGGCCGAATCCCTGAAATCGTCCCGGGACTTCTCCCGCGTGATGCGAGCTGGCGTTCGCACGAGGTCAGGGCCGGTCACCGTCATTCGCCTGCGAAACGGTCTGGGTCACATCCGACTCGGCATCGTGGCGGGGAGACGACTCGGCAACGCCGTTCTTCGCAATAGGGTGAAGCGGCGGATCCGGGCGGCCGTGACGGCAGCGACGCTCGACACATCATCCGACTACGTGATCGTGCCAACGCCACAGACAGCCTCCATCGAGTTCACCAAGCTGGTGGAGGCGATCGAAGCGGCGGCACGCGGAGAACGACAATCGTGAACGATCAGCGAAGGTTCAGCCCGGCGACTCCGGTCGTGTGGCTGATTCGCGCCTACCAGCGTCTCTTCAGTCCGATGCTGGGACGGAACTGTCGCTACTCCCCCACCTGCTCTGCCTACACCGCCGAGGCCCTGAGCGTGCACGGACTCATCCGTGGCACGTGGATGGGCCTCCGTCGCATCGGCAGATGCCATCCGATGCACCCGGGCGGCTATGACCCGGTCCCGACCCGCATGGAGATGAAATGAGCTTCATCAGCGATTTGTTCCGGAGCCTGCAAGAGCTCCTCGCCTTCGGTCTCGAGCGGTTCTACGACATCATCCCCTCGTTCGGCATCAACATCATCATGTTGACGTTGACGATCAACTTCATCCTCTTCCCGCTGACGCTGCGCCAGACCAGAGCGACCCGGGCCTTCCAGGAGATCCAACCCGAGATCAAGCGGATCCAGAAGGAGTACAAGGACGACCCCGAGACGATGCAGAAGGAGTTGATGCGCGCTCAGCGTGAGGCTGGCGCCACTCCTGGTGGTTGTCTGCTCCCGATTCTGGTGCAGTCACCGATCTGGTTTGCGCTGTTCCGGGTGCTTCGCAACATCTCGTGGATCGCCAACGGGCAACTGGCGGAGTTCGACGCCGAACCAATTCTCCATGCCGGAACGGCCTTGCGAGCGGCGGTCGAACGCAACGACATCGACTTCCTCGGCATGTCGTTGGGTTTGAACATGAGCGAAGGCATCTCCGCCGGAGGCTGGTCGGCCCTTCCATATATTGGAATGTTGGTGTTGATGGTGGCATCCCAGTACTTCCAGCAGTGGCACGCCCAGCGCGGCCAGACCAAGAAGGCCGATCTCACCCAGCAACAGCGTCAGCAACAGCAGACCCAGCAGCTCATCACCCGTGGACTCCCGCTCTTCATCGGGTTCATCTCATGGGGATTCCCCGCAGGACTCGTGCTCTACTGGGCCACCTCCAACCTCTTCAGAGTCGGACAGCAGTTCGCATTGTTTGCCATCGACGGACGACCGAATCCCCCCTCGGGCCCGCCCGACAACGGACCGTCGAAGGATCCAGACGATGGCGATGGTGACACCGGGACGAGCGAGAAGGGCTCGAAACCGCATCCGGTGTCGCGCAAGAAACAACGCCGCAGGAGGAGATGAACACGATGGAATGGGTTGAAGTGCGTGGCAAGTCCACGGACGTCGCGATCGAGGCGGCGATGCAGGAGTTGGGTGCCTCCAATCGAGAGCACGTGGAGATCGAAGTGATCCAGGAACCCGAGAAGGGCTTTCTCGGCTTTGGTGGACAGGATGCGATCGTCAAGGTCAAACTCAAGCCGAAGCCGTCCGGACGCAAGCGCCGTCGTCGCCGCAAGGGCGACCGAGGCGGCGAAGGCGACCGACAGGACCAGAATCGGGACGGAAAAGCGTCCGGTCAGGGCAATCGCCAGGGAGGCGGGGGTCGCCAGAACAAGCAGTCAGGCGACCGCAACAAGCAACGCCAGGCCAAGAAGCCATCGCGCCAACGCGAGGAGAAACCAGAAGTGGATATCGCAGAACAGGCTCCAGTCGTTGAACAGTTCCTCACAGGTCTGGTGTCGTCCTTCGGGCTCGAAGGGGACGTCAAGGTCAGAATCGACGATGAAGTGATCATCGCCGACGTGACCGGGCCACAGACCGAGGCGATGGTCGGTGTCCGTGGATCGACCATCGAGGCCATCCACGAGCTCACCAAGACGGTGTTGCAGCGCCAGACCCAGTCCTCGGCACGTCTCCGCCTCGACGTCGCCGGCTATGGCGAGCGCCGTCGTCAGGCGCTGGCGATCTACGCCAATCAGCTGATCGATCAGCTGTTGGAGGATGGCGGCGAGGTGACCCTCGAACCGATGAGCGCCGGTGATCGCAAGGTGATCCACGACGCCGCCGCAGAACGAGCCGGTGTGCGGAGCTACTCCGAGGGCGAATCGCCCCAGCGCTACGTAGTGCTTGCCAACAGCAGTGGAGATGAAGAGGAGTAGCCGTACTCCTTTCCGGATGTGCTCCTTCGGGGGCACATCCGCCGACATGAGAGAAGGGTGCCTCGCCGGGCACCCTTCTCTCGTTGGTGTTTCGTGCTGTACCCGATGTTTCACGTGAAACTTGAGGGTTTGCTTGAGTCTGGGAGCTGAACGACCGGATCATTGGTGTCGCTCGCCACCTGACACGCGGAAAGTGAGCAGTATCCTGTTTCACGTGGAACACCTCGAGCGGATCCGCCTGTTCGCCAGCGACCTTGGGCTGGGCGTCGATAGAACCCAACTCGAACTACTGGAGGTCTACGCCGATTGGCTGGCGGGCGAGGCGGTAGCGGCTGGAGGAATCGGGCCAAACGAGCAAGGCAGCCTGCTGGATCGCCACATCCTCGACGCCATGACCTTCCTGGCGCCGCTCGACCGATCACCAGACACCCTGCTCGACGTCGGATCCGGAGCCGGCCTCCCGGGGATTCCACTGGCAATCGTCCTGCCCGGTTCGTCGGTCACCCTGGTCGACCGCTCGGGGCGCCGGTGCGGCCTGCTGAAGCGGGCTGTTCGGGTCTTGGGAATCGAGAACGTCGAGGTGCTCCACGCCGACGTGACCCGCCTGGACCACACTTCAGAAGTCGTGGTGTCACGCGCATCCTTGCCACCGTCCGATCTCCTCCCCCACCTCCGGCGCCTGAGCGATTTCGCCATCGTGGCCGGGAGTACGCAGTCGGCACCCGAGGTGGACGGCTATGAGCTGTTGAAAATCGAGTCGAGATACCTCGATTCACCCCGGTGGTTGCTTATCATGCGGAAATCGTGACCGAACCCCGAGACGACGCCCCACTCATCGTCGCCATCGCCAACCAGAAGGGCGGCGTCGGCAAGTCGACAACATCGATCAATCTCGCCGCCGGCCTGGCACTTCAGGGAGAGCGGGTCCTGATGATCGACCTCGATCCTCAAGGAAACGCCTCCTCTGGAGTCGGCATCGACCGTGGTGCGATCGACCTGAGCGTGTACGACGTCCTCCTCAAGTCGATCGATATTCAGGATGCGATCGAACCGACCTCGATCCGGGATCTCTTCGTCGTGCCGGCCACGATCGATCTCGCCGGCGCCGAAATCGAGCTGGTCTCGGTCTTCAGCCGTGAACAGCGTCTCCGGACCGCGCTCGAGATGGTGTCAGACGAGTTCGACTTCGTGATCATCGACTGCCCGCCCTCGCTGGGCCTGCTCACCGTCAATGCGCTCGCCGCCGCCGACGAGCTGCTGATTCCGATCCAGTGCGAGTATTACGCCCTCGAGGGTCTGAGCCAGCTGCTTGCCAATGTCGAGATGGTGCGAAGCAACCTCAATCGCGACCTCGAGCTCGGCGGCGTGGTACTCACCATGTACGACGGCCGGACCAACCTCGCCAAGGACGTGAGGGATCAGGTCAACGAGTTCTTCGGCGACCGGGCCTATCGCACCCTGATTCCACGGTCGGTGCGACTGAGCGAGGCGCCTTCTTACGGCGAACCGATCGAGACCTTCGACCCCATGAGTCGAGGCGGGATCGCCTACAGACAACTGACCCGGGAATTCCGAGCCAGGCACGGAAGAGAGGACTGAGATGAGCCAACGCCGAGGAGGGCTCGGTCGGGGCCTCGAATCGCTGATCCCCACGGGTGACAGCGGGGGAGAAGCACCCTTCGCGGTGATACCGGTGGACCAGATCGATCCGAACGAGCAGCAGCCACGGGTTCGGTTCGACCAGGAGACACTCGAGCAGTTGGCGGCTTCGATCCGGGAAGTCGGGATCCTCCAACCCATTGCCGTATCTCGCAACGAGGGTGGCGAGGGATATCGCATCATCAACGGAGAGCGGCGCTGGCGCGCTGCCCGGATGGCCGGATTGACCGAAGTGCCCGCCGTGATCCGAACCGTGGATGACGAACGTCTCCTCACCGAGGCTCTGATCGAGAACCTGCAACGAGAGGACCTCACGCCACTCGAGGAAGGCGCCGCCTACAAGTCACTCCTGGAAGAATATGGATTGACTCACGAACAGGTCGCTGCTCGCGTGGGAAAGAGCCGTTCGACCGTGACGAATGCGATCCGTCTGCTCGGTCTCCCGGCCAAGATCCAGGCGCTGCTCGAATCAGGCGAGCTTCGTCAGGGACACGCTCGGGCGCTGCTCGGTCTCGACGATCGTACGTACGCCGTACATATCGCCCAGCGCGCCGTCGATGAGGGCTGGAGCGTGCGCCAGGTCGAAGATGCCGTCCGGCAACGCCAGGAGAGCCCGTCAGAGGCTCGCAGAGCCGTGGTGAAGGAAGTCAGGCCCGTAGAGATCATCGAGCTGGAACAACGGCTCACAGAGGCTCTCGGGACGAAGGTTTCCATCGATTACCGCAAAAAGAAGGGTCGGGTCCAGATCAACTTCGGCTCACTCGACGAACTCGAACGCATCTACCGCACGATCTTCGGGTAGGCGAACGGCGGCTACTGGTGTGGCCGCGCCGCGGGTTGGTGTCGTGTCGGCCATCAGCCATCAGCTATCACATCACGGTCGCGAGCGCTGAGGCTGCGCCTTCGATTCAGACGGACACCGAAAAGAACTACATTGGTGTAGTTCTCCCCAGAATCTTCCACAGGTTGGAGCAACTGTTGAAAACGGCCGAGAGCTGACAGCCGATAGCCGACAGCACTCCGAGTGACGCCTGGGTCAGGCAATCGCGGGTTATAGCGACGCGAAGAAGTGGGCGATGCCGGTCACGGTCTTGCGGCCGAGGGTCTCGTCGAGATCGTTTCGTGCGATCACTATGGCGGGGGAGCGGGTCTCCCGGAGCATCGCAGTGGCGCGTCCCTCGACGGTCCCGCCGATCTCGCGTGATACGGCGCGGGCGAGGCGCTCACCGACCTCACTGCGGCTGCGGGGCGTCTCGAAGAAGAACACCCGGTCGTCGTCGGACTGCTGAAACGAGACGATGAGATCGGCGGCACCTCGGTTGGCACGGCCTGCGCGCACGCGCTCGGGGAGTTGCTCGTCGGCGCCATGCGAAACGAGTGGGAGTCCGCCGCGTTCCTGGAACTCGAGGGCGGCTGCGTTGGCCGCTGCCCACGCCTGGCGAGCCTCGTCGCTCGAACGGGCGGCTGCGTCGAAGAAAACCTTCGTGCCGGCGATCGTCCGGTCCGAGGCGCGCAACCATTCACGTTCCCTGATGGCCTCTCGACCGGCTCTGATCGGACCCCTGGTGACCAGGCGGAGCTCGGTGATCACTTCGGGGCCGGCAACCCCGTCCTCGGTCAGGTTCCGGTTGGATTGGAACTCGTAGGTGGCGCGTTGGGTGTCGGGTCCGTAGATCGAGTCCACCTTCCCCGCATCGAATCCGAGCCCGTTCAACCGACTCTGGAGCTCGGCGACGTCTTCGCCCCTGAGCATCGGCCGTCTGAGGTAGAGGAGCCGGTCGCCCAAGCGATACCCGGCTTCATACAGCGCCCGCCAGGTGTCCGGGCCGATGATCCCATCCGGATTGAGGCCCCGAGACCGCTGGAATCCACGTGTCGCCTCGGTGGTCGCCTGACCGAATTCACCCCGGATGTCATCGACCGGATCGAACCCCAATGCAGCCAGACGATCCTGGATGTCGCGCACGGCTTCCCCCGTGGACCCCGACCGATACAAACGCATGAGTCGATGGTACGCCCTCGTCGCGGAGCTCCACCTTTTAGGCGATGCCCCCTGCGTGTCCGCTCGCTGGCGCTCGCAGCGTGTCACGCCTCCGGCGGCGTGTCATCTGGTCAGACGGCTGGAAGGCGCAAGCGGATTCCCCTGAGAGGGAACCAACAACGCGCTTAACCGTTCCGCACCGCAGCACGGTGACGACTGCATGTTGCGGACACGCTCGCGGAGCGAAGACACGCTCCGGCCCTCTGGGCCGGATGACACGCAGGTGAGGCGAGCGTCAGGGAGCCAGCCGCTCACGCAGCGAACGGCTGCGCTCATTCACAGGAACTCGGCGAGTTCCTTTTCGAGCATGTGCTTGGGTTTGGCGCCGACGATGCGCTTCTTCTCGACGCCGTTCTGGAACACGATCAACGTCGGAATGCTCATCACATCGAAGTTGGCGGGAATCTGCGGATTCTCGTCGATGTTCAGCTTGCCGATCGTGATCTTGTCGGAGTGCTCACCTGCAATCTCGTCGAGGACCGGAGCCACCATCTTGCACGGGCCACACCACTCCGCCCAGAAGTCGACGAGGACGGGGCGGTCGCCCGAAATCGTGTCGTTGAACGACGAGTCGTCCAGCGTGATCATGTTTTCAGCCATGGTTTCCTTTCAGATCAATTCAGACCAACGGCACGAAGCCGAGCGTCATTCCAATTCTGCGAGATGGTGGCCGGCATCGATCGCTGCTGCGCAACCAGAACCGGCGGCAGTGATCGCCTGACGATAGATGGAGTCTGCGACGTCGCCGGCGGCGAAGACTCCCGGGATGTTCGTGCGAGTCGACCGATCGTTCAGGACGATGTATCCGGTGTCGTCCAACTCGACGGCGCCTGCGAAGAGCTCGGTGTTCGGCTTGTGGCCGATCGCGACGAACACACCGTCGATCGGCATCTCCGTCTTCTCACCCGTGACGGTGTCTTCCAGCGTCACGCCGGTGACCTCGTCCGTGCCGTGGATCTCGGTCACCTTGGCATTCCAGATCACGTCGATCTTCGGGTTGTCGAGGGCGCGCTTGGCCATGATCGCCGAGGCCCGGAACTCGTCGCGACGATGGACGATGGTGACCTTCGAAGCGAACTTCGTGAGGAATGTCGCCTCCTCCATCGCGGTATCGCCGCCGCCGACCACGATCAGTTGCTTGTCCCGGAAGAAGAAGCCGTCACAGGTCGCACACGCCGACACCCCGCGACCCGTGAGGCGCTCTTCGCCATCGATGCCGAGCCATCTGGCGGTGGCCCCGGTGGAGATGATGACCGTATGGGCTCGGTACTCGTCCGCACCGGCCTTGACCACGAACGGCCGTTGTTCGAAGTCGACCTCTGTGACATCCGTTGTGAGCATCCGAGCTCCGAAGCGCTCGGCCTGCTTCCTGAACTGGTCCATCAACTCGGGGCCCATGATCCCGTCTGGGAAGCCGGGATAGTTCTCGACGTCGGTGGTGATCATGAGCTGCCCGCCCGACTGGCTTCCCTCGAACACGAGGGGGTCGAGATCGGCTCGCGCCGCATACAGCGCAGCCGTGTAACCGGCAGGGCCGCTACCGATGATGATGACGTTCTCGATGTTGCTCATTGTTCTTCCTGTGGATCTCGCTTCGACCATAGGAACGCCGCACCGATGGCGAATAGTCCCGCAATGATCGCGTGGGCGGCCGCCGTACCGAGTGGGATGGCGAGGGCCTTGTGAATCGTCATGAACAAGAAGACGATCGCCAGTATGCCGAACACGATGGCAGGGATCACCAACGTGACGATCCGAATCGCGTTTGCCGCCCGGTCAACGGTGAGGGACCGCGCCTTGACGGCGGTGGATTCGAGCAGGTCGGCGAAGCGTGTGGCGAAGTTCTCCATGGGGAACGGAGACTAGCGCTGGAGCGTCGGACTCAGGGAAGCTCGTACGTCGAGCAATCGATGCTGGCGTAGAGGTAGTCGCCGCCGTCGTCGTCGATGTACGCCTCCACCTCGAACCCGTCGACGAGCGCAGTCACGATCGCCCTGATCGATCCTCGGTCGGAGAGCTCGCCCAGACACTCGATCGGAACCCTGTCGGCGTCACTCTGCAGCACGGGGCTGCTCTCTGTCATGTCCGTGACCTCGCCGCGTATCCGATCCAACTCCGATTTGAACGTTGGCACGTCGACCGCACCGAGATCTCTCACCAGGTTCGACGGCGCGGCGATGGCCGCCGAGTCGGCTGCGGATTCCTCCACCGCGAGACCTTCGAAGGATCGTTCTTCGTCGACGGGAGCCTCGGCCGAGGCTTCGGCGTCGTCCCCGGAGGTGATGGTCGCCGCCTCGTCGAGGGCCTGCCCTCCGTCGGTTCCGTCACTCAAGACAGAGAACAGCCCGGCTACCGCCACGACGCCGACGAGAGCAGCCGCCACCGTGCCAACCCGCATCCAATCGAATCCGCGTCTCGGGAGCATCTGCACCACGGTTCCACCCGAGCCGAGCTCCGCGAAGACTGCCGAACGAAGCTCGGAGCGTTCCGACGGCGTCATCGTCTCCGGGTCGAGCCTTCCCAGATAGCCGGCAATCGAACGTTGTTCGGCGAAGTCGGCGATGCACTGCCGGCATCCATCGAGACGCGACTCGGCTTCGGTGTCCGTCACCGACATCTCGAGCAGGTCGAGGATCAACGCCTCGTCGTGGTGTTCATGCATCGCCATCGTCCCTCAGACGCTCCGTACCCTCCTGGAGGTTCCCGAGTTCTCGTGCAAGCAGTTTGCGGCCGCGGAACACCCTCGACTTGACCGTTCCAACCGGCACATCGAGGATTTCGGCGACTTCGTTGAGGGCCAGCCCTTCGATGTCGCGGAGCACGACCGCCGTTCGGAACTCTTCGGGAAGCGACCGCAGGGCTGCGAGAACCGGGCCGCGCAGTTCGACCGAGATGAATCCGTCTCCGCCTTGGGGATCGGCCGGGTCGACGTGTTCGGGAAGGGACTCCGCGCGACGACGTTTCGCTTTGCGGAGCTGGTCGTAACACGTGTTGACCGTGACCCGGTAGAGCCACGTCGTCACCGCTGCGGTCCCCTTGTAGCGGTCGGCCTTCCTGAACAGGGTGACGAAGGTCTCCTGTGCGGCATCCCGCGCTGCTTCTCTGTCGCCCATGATTCGCATACAGACCGCAAAGACCATGTCTTCGGTGCGGGCCATCAGCTCGGAGAACGCCTCCCGATCACCGTCGGCGACCAGGGCGATCAGCTCGCGGTCGCGTGTGTCGGTCATGAGCGAAAGCGTACTTCGGTGATCTCCACCCAATAGTTCTGGTCCGCGTTCAGGGGGAGCTCGGTGATCCAGAACACCCAGGTTCCTCCTTCCCGATCCGGCAGTTGGATGTCGAGCGTTCCTTCCGGCAGGTCGACGCTCGCCAGGGTCTCCCAGCTGTTCGGATCGATGTCGCCGGCCACCCAGGCGACGTCGACCATGGCACCACTGTTGTTGGCCGTGACCTGCACGGTCACGGGGTCGCGTTCCAACTCCATTGCGAAGCCCACGCCTGGCTTGAGCAGTTGAATGGGATCGCGGTAGCGCTCGGTTCGCCAGAAGGTGTCCGGGTCGCCATCGATGATGTTGTCGAGGCGCTCGTCGTTCTCCTCACCGCCGCCGAAGGGGTCGACTGAGCGGATCGACGTCACCGGGATGACGGACGGCAGTTCCACCGGGTCCTGCGGCCCCGATGTTGCCGGTGGGGATGTCGTGGTGGTGGAGGTCGGGACGACTCTCGGCTGGTCGGTTGCAGCAGTGCCTGCGGGAAACAGCACTGGAGAGTCCTCGCCGGCGAGAAGCAGCCTTCCAACTGCCACGAGTGCGATCGCCAGCACCACCAGCACCACGGCCGTGAAGAGCAGCCGACGCGACGAGCCGGGATGCTCGGGACGCGGGGTTCGGGTCGTCGGAGCCGCATGCATGGCTTCGGCCAACTGTCGTGCGGTCAGCTCGCCGCGCTGCGCCCTGCGGAGGGCGCGATCCACGAGCGGTGACAGACCATCGATCATCTGTGACGGGGGAGGCCCGCCGGCGGCAGCTCCCGTGAGTGCCTCTTCGAGTGCAGCACCGAGATCCTGCACGTCGCCGTTGACCGTCGAGTGCCGCTGCCGTCGGCCGATGGCACCGAGCTTCGCCGTGTGCGAGACCGAGTAGTAGATCGCGGACGTGTCGATCCCGCCGTGGACGACACCTGCCTCGTGGAGCGCATCCAGCGCATCTGCCAGCCCGGCTGCATTGGGGAGGAAGTCGTCGGGCTCCACCCCTTGGCCCGACTCGATCCGATCGGCGATCGTCATCCCCCCGACCCATTCGGCCACGGCGATCATCCCATGCTCGGTCTCATGCGCGGTGTAGACGGCGGCGAGATGTGGGTGATTCACCCGCGCTGCGGCCCTGACGGCGGCGAGAAACCGGAAGCGTCTGGCCTCGTCGGCCTCTGGTCCGAGAATCCGAAGCAGCACCGGACGGTCGAGGGTCGTGTCGGTGGCGAGCCACTGCTCGAGATCCTCGTCTCGACCGATCCGCACCTCGAGTTGGTAGCGGTCGGGGAGGGGAGGCGGCATCTCAGTCCGGCATGTGGGCCATGCCGAGGACGCCCGGCCCGGAGTGCGTTCCCACCACGGCTCCGAGCTCGGTGGCGATGACCGGTCGGCCGGTTTCCGCCTCGATGCGGGCAACGATCTCGTCGAAGCCCGGCGTTCGACCACCGAAGACCGCCAGTCGACCTCGACCTCCGCGCGAAAGGCACTCCTGCACGATGCGTTCCACCGCCTTCGATCGTGTCCGGACTCGTCCGGCCCCGTCGATCGCGCCGTCACGGACCGTGATGATCGGCTTGATGTCGAGAAGGCCGGCGACGAGTGCCGATGCTCCGCCGATCCGACCGCCGCGTTTGAGGTACTCGATCGTGTCCAGCGCAGCCATCAGTTCCACCGTGTCGACACGGCCCATCGCGGCTTCCGCCACTGTTGTGAGGTCTGCACCGGATGCGGCGTCTTCGGCCGCGGCGATGACCTGCAGACCCAATCCGATCGAGACCGATCGGCTGTCGAGGACCTTGACGGGGATGTCGACCTTCTCGGCGCCGATCACCGCCGCCTGATGGGTGGCAGACAGCTCCGCCGACAGACTCAACACGAAGATCCCGTCTGCCCCGTCGGCGGCGAGTCGCTGGTAGGCGTCCACGAACGAGCCGGCGCTGGGAGCTGCGGTCTCCGGGAGGCCTTGTCCGGACTCGAGGCGGTCCCAGAACTCGTCGGTGGTGAGTTCGACTCCGTCGACGAACTCCTCGGTGCCGAATCGGATGGTCAGGGGGACGATCGTGATGCCGAGCTCGTCGACGAGCCCGGCGGGAATGTCAGATGAGGAGTCGGTGACGATGCGAATCATGATGGAGTGCTCCTCAGGAGAACGAGCTGTTGGGGGAGCGCCTCGAATCGCTCCGTGACATACAGTCTGGCGGCTCCATGGTTGTCGAGTTGGGTATTCAACAGAATGCTGCGAGCGGATTTTCGTCGTGCCCAGGCGATCGTCGCCCGCAGCAAGGATCGTCCGATGCCGTGTCCGCCGTGTGCCGGGTCGACCGCGATTCTCTGCAGGTAGGCCGTCGACTGGGCGAGACCGACGATGGAGAACCCGACGACGGCGCCGTGCGGGCTGTGGACGAGAAACCCCGATGTCGGTGTCGCATCGCGTGCATCGGCGAGCCCCAGGCGGCCGATCCGCCATTCGGGTTCGAAGGCGGCGTTGTCGACGCGAAGTGCCTCCTCCCAGTGCGGCGGTCCGCCTTCCTCGACGAGATGGGCTGGGGCATCCACTGCGAAGGAGAGGTCCCGCTCCATCAGCATCAGCTTCCGGTAGGGCTGGAAACCCGCTTCATCCCAGACGCGTCTCGTCCCGGGATGGAGTGGGATCGAGAGCACGGAAGGGACGCCCTGGTCGAAGAGCCACTCGGCGGAGTGTCTGAGGAAGGACGCCGACCCTCGCTCGAGGCGGAGTGAGGCGTCCGCCACGTCGTCGTTCACCGGCCGGGCCACGGACTGCGACCATCCGGCGCGGAGCGTGATCCTTCCTGGCCATTCGCCGCGGGCGGATATGGTTCTGATCACGAAAGTTCCGCCATTGCTGGCAAAGTAGCGGGGATGTCGCTGCTCTACTACAGCCACGAGACCTTCACACGGCATGACACGGGCGCCTGGCATCCCGAGCGGCCTGAACGTCTGGCGGCGGCCGATCGTGGCGTCATGACTTCGGGGGTTCGCATCGAGCGGAGCGTCCCGCCCGAGATCGCCATGGAGGACCTCACCCGGCTCCACGACGCCGCATATGTCGCTGCGATCGAGCGGTTCTGCTCGCAGGGCGGCGGCTTCCTCGATCAGGACACTCATGCCGGACCGGACTCGTGGGAGGCGGCGCTTCGAGCGGCCGGCGCCGGAATCGATGCGCTCGATCGGCTCGAGAGTGCTGCTGCCACGACGACCGCATTCCTCAACGTGCGCCCGCCGGGCCACCATGCGCTCGCCGCCCAGGCGATGGGGTTCTGTCTGTTCAACAACGTTGCGATCGCGGCAGCGAAGCTCGTCGACGAAGGACACCGGGTCGCGATCATCGATTGGGACGTGCATCACGGCAACGGGAGTCAGGATCTCCTCGACCACGACCCCAACGTGTTGTACGTGTCCCTCCACCAGTACCCGTTCTATCCGATGACCGGTCGTGCCGGCGATGTCGGTGACGGCGATGCCGCCGGGACGATGGTCAACGCGCCGCTTCCCGCCGGGGGAGCGGGTGACGTCTACGACGCCGCATTCGACCAGTTGATCATGCCGATCCTTCGGCAATTCGCTCCTGAGTGGATCCTCGTGTCTTCCGGCTACGACGCCCATGCCGACGATCCCCTGGCCGAGATGCGGCTCTCTTCGATCGACTACCACGGGTTTGCTGCGAGATTGGCACAGGCAGTCCCGCCGAACCGGATCGTGACCTTCCTCGAGGGTGGATACTCGCTCTCGGCCATCACCGCGTCGGTGGCGGCGACCGTCCGCGGATACGAGGGTCTTCCCTATGAAGGTGTCGCAACGACCCTCTCGTCCCCGCCCAGTGCGTGGGAGGCGCTCGAAGCAGTCAAGGTGGTTCAGCGCTCGTACTGGGATCTCTAGAGGCTTCGGCCCGGTTTCACGGTTCGAGTTTCTCGAACAGCCGGACGTGAATCGTGAGATCGGAGTCTGCAACCAATTCGCGCAGCGATGTCTCAAGAACCCGCCCGGGCGCGACGAAACAACTGGTACCCGATACGAACCACGGAGCGTTTCCGCCATGCCAACACCCCTCGATCAACTCCTGCGACGCGCCGTCGACTCGAATGCGTCCGACGTCCACCTCAAGGTCGGCTCGCCTCCCGTCATCCGCATCGATGGAGAGCTCAGGCGGATGCAGGATGTCGAGCGGCTCATGCCGGCAGACACCGAGACGTACGCCCAACAGATCTTCACCCAGAAGGCCGCCAACCAGTTCAACACGACGAACGAGGCGGACTTCGCCTACGGCCGGCAAGACCTCGGTCGGTTCCGCGTGAGTGCCTACCGCCAGCGCGGCTCGGTGAGCCTCGTGCTGAGGAGAGTCGTGCCGGGTGTCCCGTCACTGGATCGAATCGGCCTGCCGCCGATCGTTCGCAAACTCGCTGCCGATCACCGTGGGCTGCTGGTGGTGAGCGGGCCGTCGGGCTCGGGGCGTACGACGACGCTCGCTGCGATCGTCGAGCACATCAACCAGACCCGTCCGGTGTCCATCGTCACGATCGAAGACCCGATCGAGGTCCTCTTCCCGGACAAGATGGCGGTCGTGGCCCAGCGCGAGGTCGGCGTCGATGTGGTCGACTACGCATCAGCCATCGATCGGGCAACGCGACAGGACGCAGACGTCATCCTCGTCTCCCAGCTCGCAGATGCTGCGAGCGCCGAGGCTGCGCTCGCAGCTGCAGAGACCGGACACCTGGTCCTTGCAGCCATGCACACCTCGGACCCGGTCGACACGATCAGTCGACTGATCGGCATGTTCCCTGGTGACCGCGAGCGAGCGCTGCGCGCCCAGCTGGCGAATCACCTGCGGGGGATCATCTCACAGCGTCTGATCGACTCGGCCGACGGGACCGGTCGGGTGCTCGCCGCCGAGGTGATGACCTCCAACAACAGGATCGCCGAGTTGATCCAGACCGGCGGGGAGCCGGCCCAGTTCGTCGAGACGATTCAGGATGCCGAGTTCTTCGGAATGCAGACCTTCGATCAATCCTTGCTCGAGCTGGTCAAGCAGCGAAGGGTCACCGTCTCGGCGGCACTGCCCCACGTTCGGAACAACCACGACTTCCGGGCGAAGGCGATCGAAGCCGGCATCGAGGTCTGAAACAGGTCACTGTTCGGCGCCTGCCAGTGACCTGAGCTCGGCGACGCCCTTGTCCGAGAGCACGACCGGCCGCTTGCCGAGACGCTCCAGAACGCTTCCTGCGATCGTGGCGCGATAGCCGGAGGCGCACACGATCCCAATCGGATCCGGGAGACCGTCGACGGAGTCCCGACCGATGTCGGGGAGATGGATGCCGATTGCTCCATCGAGTGGAGTCTGCTCCCGCTCCCAGTAGTCGCGCACGTCGATGATGCGTGCAGGGGGATCCGCCACCCACTCGTCGAAGGTCCGCAACTCCAGTGACGAGAGGGGTCGACCGGTCTGCGACCAGCCTTCAACCCCGTTCAGCCACCCGACGACGTTGTCGTAGCCGACCCGCGCGAGCTCGATGCCGAGCTCGCGGGCGTTCTGGTCCGGTCCGACGACCAGGACGAGCGGCTGGTCGATATCGGTCAGCCAGCCGACCCAGCTCGAGAAGCTGTCGCCGGCGCCGACCCAGAGAGATCCCGGGATGTGACCCGAGGCGAACGACTCCCGATTTCGGGAATCCACGACCGTCACTGCGCCGTGTCGTTGGGCGAGGTCGTCCGCATCGAGCTCGGGCGCCGGGGTCGGTACGGCTTCGGCGCCCGTCAAGTTGATCGGTGCCATGTATCGGTAGTAGGCCGGATAGCTGGGCAGGCCGCTCAGTTGGTCGGAGACGAAGGCCTCCTCGTCGGCGAAGCCGAGGACGGGGTTCGTCGCTCGCTCCTGTCCGATCGTAGAACTCGTCGAGCCGCCGGTTCCTGCGGCGCAGAACGAGCCCTGCCCATGCGTCGGGTAGAGCTCGACGTCCGGAGCGAGGGCCGCGAGGGTCGTGACGGAGCGGTACTGAAGGCGGGAGAGGGTTTCTGCCCGATCGGGTCCGAGCAGGTCGGAACGTCCGGCAGCGCCGACCAGGAGCGAACCTCCGCTGAAGACCGCCATCTCCACGCCGTCGTACACGAGCACGTAGCTGGTGTGCTCCGGCGTGTGTCCCGGTGTGTGAATCGGAACCAGAGTCATCGATCCGACCGTGATCGGCTCACGATGGAACGCAGGCTCACTCCGGTAGGTCGGAGCGGCCGCAGCGGGCACGATCATCCGGGCGCCGCTGCGTCGAGCGAGTTCGGGGCCGCCCGAGACGTAGTCGTTGTGGACGTGGGTCTCGATGACGGCTCCCACGTCGATGCCCAGTCGGTCGATCGGTTCCTCGAAGCGCTGGATGTCCCGCTGAGGATCCACGACGACAGCCACGTCGCCGTCGGAGACGACGTAGCTCGTGTCGCCCAGAGCCGGTGTGCGGATCGGGAGGATCGAGATCGTGTCGAGCGTCACCGCGCTCATACTGCCAGGCCCAACGCCCGCATGCCGCCGCTCAGGTTCGCAACCATGGCGAAACCCTGGTCTGCGAGGAAGCGGGCCGCGTGCTGGCTGCGGTTCCCGCTCCGACAGACCAACAGGACCGCCTGCTGGTTGTCCAGTCTGCCGAGTGCGGTGGGAAGCTGTGTGAGTTGGATCTTCTTTGCGCCGCGCAGGGTGCCCTGTGCCCACTCGTGTGGTTCACGGACGTCGATGACGACGGCGTCGTTGTCCGACACCCACGTCTCCCACTCTTGGGCAGGTACCTGGGGGATTCTCTTGAAAAACATGGATACTCCGGGTTGCTTGCGGGTGTTGGATGCAGGACAGGGCGTGAAGTCGCGTACATTTCGATTCATGTCGACAGAGGTGTGGGACTACCGGGACCAGGTGGCTCGTCTCGCGCGCCACCTGTGTCGCGACCCAGACGACGGTGAGGACGTTGCGCACTCTGCCCTGTTGAAGGCCTCTGAGCGTATCGCCGGATTTCGCGGCGAATCGACCGTCGAGACCTGGCTGCACACCATCACATTGAACGAGTGCCGGATGCTCCGCCGGAAGCGTCGTCCGGCATCGCTGGATCAGGTCGGCGAGCCGATCGACATCGACGAGTTGCACGATCCCGAGTACGTGGCCGAGGAGGCCGAGCTCCGCCTCGAGGTGCTGCAGGCACTCGCCGAACTGAGCGACAAGGAACGGTGCGTCCTGCTCTTGCGCGAAGGCCAAGAGTTGTCGATGGAGGAACTCGCCTCTCACCTCGACATGTCGGTGCCCGCCGTCAAGTCGATCCTGTATCGGGCTCGCCAATCCCTCCGCAAGTCGATGGGGCAGGCATTCTGAGGGGGACGATGATTCTGAGGGGGACGATCCCCCTCGAACCCCCTGATGGCCCACCGCCCGCGGTTTGCACGGCCCGCGGCCAACAACCCGGGTCCCATCCCCGCGTGGAACGCGAAGCGTGGAACGTGAAGCGTGGAACGTGAAGCGTGGAACGTGAAGCGTGGAACGTGAAGCGTGGAGCGTGGAGCGTGGAGCGCTCCTGGGGACGATCCCCCTCGAACCCCCTGATGGCCCACCGCCCGCGGTTTGCACGGCCCGCGGCCAACAACCCGGGTCCCATCCCCGCGTGGAACGCGAAGCGTGGAACGTGAAGCGTGGAACGTGAAGCGTGGAACGTGAAGCGTGGAACGTGAAGCGTGGAGCGTGGAGCGTGGAGCGCTCCTGGGGACGATCCCCCTCGAACCCCCTGATGGCCCACCGCCCGCGGTTTGCACGGCC
>CBDTXZ010000018.1:0-30441 GCA_965364515.1 uncultured bacterium | reverse complement strand
ATCGAGGCGTCCCACGTCAGCACGTCGGCGGCGCGCACGACTGCGTCGATGCCGAGCGTTTCGAGATTCGCCCTCAGCGCCTGGAGTGCCTTGCGCCCCGACTCCACGAACACGGCGGAAGCCGCACCACGCGACAGCGCCTCGATGCCGAAACTCCCCGCACCCGCGAACAGGTCGACCACCCGGGCATCCGGGATCTCGAACGCGATCGAGTTGAAGATCGACTCCTTGGCGCGATCCATGATCGGTCGGGTGTCGTCGGTGTCGGGACCGATCAGGCGACGACCTTTGAACTCGCCGGCGATCACCCGCACGGTCGGCTCACGAGATGAACAGCCACTCGGTCTTCCCTTCCTCGTCGTCGCCGAAGAACATGATGATCTCCTCCAACAGATCCGGGTGGCTGGTGAGTCCGGGGTCGGCGTCCACCAGCGCAAAGGCGTCGTCCCTGGCTGCGATCAGGCTCTCCCGGTCATTGACGATGTTCGCCAAACGAAGGTCACTTCGCCCCGACTGGCTGGCAGCGAACACCGTGCCCTGGCCGCGGATCTCCAGGTCCTCGCGAGCCAACTCGAAGCCGTCGTTCGTGCGAACCATCGCCTCGATGCGGCGCTCGCCGTCCGGCGTCGTCGGATCGGCCAGCAGGATGCACACGCCGGCATGCTCGCCACGCCCCACCCGACCTCGGAGCTGGTGCAGTTGGCTCAACCCGAACCGGTCGGCGTCCTCGATCACCATCACCGTCGCATTGGGAATGTCGATGCCGACCTCGATGACCGTCGTTGCGACCAGCACGTCGATCTCCCCGCGACGGAAAGCATGCATCACCCCGTCCTTGTCCCTCGGCGGCATCTGGCCGTGGATGAGCCCGAAGCGCAGCTCCGGCATCAGTTCGCCGAGCCGCCGGAACTCCGATTCGGCACTGGCCGCCTCGATCTTCTCGGAGTCCTCCACCAGCGGACACACCACGAACGCCTGCCGCCCTTTCGACACGGCTTCCGACACCAGCTCCCAGACTCGGGCCTCCTGGTCGCGGCCCACTGCCCGGGTCTGGATCGGGCTCCGACCGGGCGGCAGCTCGTCGATGACCGTCTCCTCCAGGTCCCCGTACAGGGTCATCGACAGTGTCCGCGGAATGGGTGTGGCGGTCATGATCAACAGATCGGGCGTGGTTTCACCGTCACCCTTCTGACGCAGCACGTTGCGTTGCTCCGCTCCGAACCGGTGTTGCTCGTCGATGACCGCCATCCCGAGTGATGCGAACTCGATCGACTCCTGGATCAGGGCGTGGGTCCCGACGATGATGTCGATGTCCCCCTTCGCCAGCATCTCGAGGATCTCGGGCCTCCCTGCGCCGGAATCGAAGTTGGTCGCCGCCTGGCTGCCGGTGAGCAGCGCCAGCCGCACAGTCGGGCGATCCGGCACTTCACTGAACAGCGAATCCATCCCGAGGGCGGCGTCTGGGCCGACGTCCGGTGGTGTCATGTTCGATTGGTCGAACAGGTCGCTGATCCCCAGGAAGTGCTGAACGGCCAGCACCTCGGTCGGCGCCATCACCGCCGTCTGATATCCGCCCTCGACGGCGATCAGCAGCGCTGCCACCGCGACCACCGTCTTGCCGGAACCGACCTCGCCCTGGATCAGCCGCTGCATCGGATAGGCGGTCACCAGGTCCCCGACCACGTCCTCGATCGCCCGTCGCTGCGCGTCTGTCAGCTCATACGGAAGCCCGGAGACGAACCGCTCCGAGAGCTCACGTGACGAGGCGTGGACGATTCCGACCTGATTCTCCTCGCGGAGCCGCTTGTTGAGCGCCAGCGCCGTTTCGAGCCGGAAGAACTCGTCGAAGATCAGCCGGCGACGGGCGATCGCAACGTCCTTCATCGAGTCGGGGAAGTGGATCGAATTGAACGCGTCGTTGCGTGACGCCAGCTTGCGACGAGAGACGATCTCCGTGGGCACCGGGTCCTCGATCGGCTGCGCGCGCCTGAGGGCGTTCCAGATCCCTCGCCGGATCCAGCCCGCCCCGACCTTGCCTGCGTTGGGATGGATCGGAACGACCCGACCGGTGACCAGCCCCTCGGTCGACGCCGACGAGAGCACATCGACATCGGGCGACTTCATCTGGGTGGTACCCCGGAACCGCTCGACCTTGCCCGACAACGCCACCTCGGCACCGACCGTGAGCTGTCGGGCCCGGAAGGCCTGGTTGAACCACACCGCCTTGATCGTGCCGGTGCCGTCGGTGAGCCGAGCCTCGGTCATCGTCAGACGAGCGCGCGGACGCCGGGTCGACACCGACAGCACCTCGGCGATCACCGTCACCTCCTCGCCGACCGGGAGTTGGGCGACCGGTTCGATCCGTGAACGGTCGATGTAGCGGCGGGGGAAGTGGAACAGCAGATCCCGTACGGACCGAATGCGAGCATCCGCCAGCGCTTTGCCGCGAGCACCGGCGAGGCCGGACACGCGTTGGATCGGGATGTCATCGAGATACGTGAGCGAAGGCACCGGGCGGCGGCTACTCGACGGAGATCAGATACGGATACGTGGGCTGACCGCCGGGGATGACCACCAACTCCACCTCGGGATGCAGCTCCGACAGATACGCTTCGAGGCTCTTCGTCGCCGGCAGCGATGCTTCGACCCCCGTGTAGAGCGTCACGATCTCGGGGTTCGCCGGGGGCATCAGCTCGGCGACCAGCCCCCTGAGCACCGTTTCGACATCCGGGCCGTTGACGACGATCGTCCCGTCCGCCAGGCCGATCCAATCACCCTTCGAGATGACCAGATCGTTCACCCGGGCGTCTCGAACGGCCGAGGTGACCTCGCCCACCATCACCGACGATGCAGCTGCCGCCATCGTCTCGGCCGTCTCCTCGATGTCGTCGGAGGCTGTGGTGTAGCCGAGCATGGCCGTGATGCCCTGCGGCACACTCCGAGTCGGCACCACCCGGACCGTCTTCGGCGAGATCTGATCGATCTGCTCGGCAACGGGAACGATGTTCTTGTTGTTCGGAAGCAGGATCACCTCCTTGGCGGGAACGTTCTCGACCGCTGCCAGCAGGTCCTCTGTCGACGGGTTCATGCTCTGTCCGCCCCGAACGACACCCTGCACTCCGAGATCCCTGAACACGTCCACCAACCCGTTGCCGTTCACGACCGTGACGACACCGACCGGCGCCATCGAGGCTTCGTCACGCGGGAGGAAGACGTCCCCGGTCTCGAACACCCCCGGGTTCTCGGTCAGGTCGGTGACCCTGATGTCCGACGGGGTCCCCGCTGCGATCCCGGCTTCGATGGACGCACCGATCTCATCGGTGTGGATGTGACAGTTCCAGGTGCCCTTCCCACCCACGATGGCGATCGAGTCACCCAGCTCCGTCCAGCGCTCACGGAAGGTCTCCATCGCCTCGTCCGTGGAATCGAGGAAATACATCACCTCGTATCTGAGCTCAGACACTGCTGGTGCCGACTCGATCTGATCCAGCCTCGCCTCGGCGGTCAGCAGCTCATGGGGAAGCTCGACGGGGTCGACGGAGGCTGCCTCGGCGAACGCCGCGAACAACAGGACGAGCCCCGCTCCACCGGCGTCGACCACCTGGGCCTGCTTGAGGATCGGCAACGCCTCGGGCGTTCGGGCGAGTGCATCCACCGCTCTGCGGAACACGGCTGCAGCCAGTTCGGTGAGGTTCGAAGAGCCGTTCGCCTCGGCCTCCTCGGATGTCTCACGGATCACCGAGAGGATCGTGCCCTCGACGGGCGTGGCAACAGCCCGGTAGGCCGAATCCGACGCTCGCGCCAGACCCGCAGTGAACTGTGGAACATCGACGGCGTGATGATCGGAGAACGTCTCGGCCAGCCCGCTCAGGATGACCGACAGCAGAATCCCCGAATTGCCCTTCGCTCCCATCAGCGAGCCATGGGCGATGGCCGTGGTCACCTCCTGCATCGACTCGGTCCCGTCCAGCTCTGCCATGACGCGTTTGATCGTCCCGGACATGTTCGAACCGGTGTCGCCGTCGGGCACGGGATACACGTTCAGCCCGTTGAGCGCGCTGCGGTAGGTGGTGATCAGTTCGTCGAACCGGACGAACGCAGACTTGATGTCGTGGGACGTGAGAACCATGGTCAGTGCGGCGATGATACCGATGACACACGATGCTCTGGAGTGCAGACCTCTCCGTTTCGCATTCCCGAGCGGCGAGGTGTTACGATTCCCGCCGTTCCCCCAGGAGATCTCTTTCTGATGTCATACCGTTGCGAAGTCTGTGGCAAGGAGCCCAGTTACGGCAAGACCGTGACGTTCTCGCACAAGCGAAACAACCGCCGCTGGCTGCCGAACATCCAGCAGGTGCGTGTCAAGCACGGCTCGAACACCCGCAAGGCTCGCGTGTGCACCTCGTGCATCCGCGCCAACAAGATCGAAAAGGCCTGAGCGTTGGCAGTCCAGGGCGTCGTCAAGACCTACGACCCGGTCACGGGCGTGGGCGTCGTCGTTCTCGATGAAGACCAGTCGGAGGTATATCTCCGACCCGGATCCCTCAAGGGATCCATCTTTCGCATGCTCCGCCAGGGTCAGCGCATCCTGTTCGACCTCGAGGCAGAGGGCGACGACCGGTACGTGACCGGCATCAAGGTGGGCCAGAGCGGATACTGACCCCCGACCGCTCTCTGGTTGGGTAGAGTCCGGGTCGAGTCAGTCTCAAGGAGTCTCATCGTGGTCCAGGCATACGTGTTGATCCAGACCGAAGTCGGGAAAGCCGCCGTCGTCGCCGAAGAGGTGCGCACCATCCCGGGCGTCGACTCCGCAGACGACGTAACCGGCCCCTACGACGTCATCGTCAAGGCATCCGCCAGCGACGTCGACCAACTCGGCAAGCTCGTCGTGGCCAAGATCCAGGCCATCTCCGGCATCACCCGCACCCTCACCTGCCCCGTCGTCAACCTCTAGCGCGAGCCACACCGCCGCCGGAGTCAGATGTCCCCCCGTACAGGGGTGCTGTCAGGCGTCGGCTGTCGGCTCAGATCTCAACGCCCACAGGCGAAGCCAAGGTGCATGCACCCCTCCAGGGTCGAGCTGATGGCTGACAGCCGATAGCCGAAAGCACCTGAATCGGAGCTTCCGTGGAACCGCGGCCTGCCTTGGCCGCAATCGCGACAAACCCGTCACGCACTGCCCTCGACCGGCGGTTCGGAGGTAGGGGGCCAACTCCAACCCCACCTCGTTTCCGTCCCTGCACCACTGCATGGTGGGCGACATGCAGGACTACACCACACGACGAGCACGTGAACTCCGCAAGTCGATGCCGAAGGCCGAAGCGATCCTGTGGACTCACCTTCGCCGCCGTCAGCTCGGATGCCGGTTCAGACGACAGCACCCTCTCGACCCCTACATTCTCGATTTCGCATGCCTCGAGCACCGGCTCGCAGTCGAGTGCGACGGCGATCAGCACGACCGACATGGCCGCGACCACCAGCGCGACCTGGCCATCGAGCGCGCCGGGTTCACGATCATGAGGTTCTGGAACTCAGAGGTCCTGTACGAAACAGACGACGTCCTGGCAACCATCGCCTTCCATCGCGATCTGCGCTTCGATCCACGAGCGTGGGCGGTGGATCGAAGACTCGGACCGAACCGCCCGAGGTGACAGAGCCTTGGCGGGAGTTGGCCCCCTACCTCGAAGGCTCGTACCTCGCCTTCCAGGGACCTTCCCCCACTTCGTGGGGGGCAACCTTGGCAGCAGGGACCTTTCGCCACTTCGTGGGGGACACCATTCTCAACCCAGTTTGGAGGCGATGGTTCCGGCGTTTCTGAGGGCGGTGCCGTCGGCGCCGTGGGTGGAGAAGGCTTTGGGTGGTGACGTCAGGGCTTCTGCGACCATGCCGTCGAGGAGCTCTCGCCGTGACACCGGTGGATCGACGAACAGCTTGACCGACAGGCTTCCGGGGATCGTGTTGATCTCGTTGACGTAGAGCGTCCCTGCCGCATCGAGGAAGTCGATCCGTGCCACGGACCGGACTCCGACGAGCGCAGCCACCTTCGGGGCGATCTCATGGATCCGGGCCACCATCGCCGGGTCGACGTCGGCCGGCACGGTGTTCGCCGGGGCGCCGGTGTCACCCCAGGCGAGATACTTCTGCTCATACGAATAGAGGCCGTCCCCGCTGGTGCGAGGCTCTTCGATGTTGGAGAGTGCCAGCGTCGGGTGGGTCCGGACGGCGACGTTGAGATCTCGGAACTCGGACAGAAACGGCTCGATCACGGCGCCGTCGCCGAGATGCGGAGATGTCTTCAGAAGGGCGTGGGCGGTGTCGAGGTCGTCGGTCACCTCGATCCCGATCGAGCTCCCACCGAATCGGGGCTTGACGATGAACGGCCCGTCGAAGCCGGGATCGACGCTGGGCTCGAGAAGGACCCGCGGAAGGCTCGGAAGCCCGGCATTGACGACCGATGCGCTGAACGCCAGCTTGTCCATCCCCAGGGCCGATCCAGCCTGGCCGGGCCCCGTGTAGCGATACCCGACGAGATCCATCGCCCCCTGGATGGTGCCGTCCTCTCCGGGGCCACCGTGGCAACAGTTGACGACCACCGATATCTCCAGCGGCTTCTTCTTGAGAACGAAGCCCTGTCCCGGACGGGCGTCGAACGACAACTCTCGTGCCTTCCGTGGCACGCCATCTGCGAAGTCCGACACCTCGGAGCCGGCATCGACGAGATGGAAGCCGCCATTCTTCGCCCAGTAGATCGCCAGGACGTCGTCGAGGGTGTGTGCCGCCTGAAGTCCCGTGGAAACGGAGATGTCGTGCTCTGGGGATGGCCCCCCGAAGAGGACCGCGGTCTTTTGCATGAAAACCTCAGGGATAGTGGTCGGGGAGATCGTTCTCGTAGAGGACGGCGTCACCGGGTCCGAGCTGCTCGCGGACCCAGGCGACCGCTTCGTCACGCGTGTCGAAGAAGTGTACCGACGCGCCGCCGGCCTCCCGGACACCCCGCTCGAGCGCGGCGCGGTTGGTTCGTCCGACGATGGCGACGTCGTCCGCCACCGCTGCGGCATCGCGGGCGAATTCGGCGTTCGCCTCGGGCTGCAGCCGGCCGAGCTCGACCATTCCCGGGGTGACGACCACCTTTCGTCCCTCGACCGAGTGTCTCAACAGATCGAGGGCCCGTGCCGCTCCGGCGGGGTTCGAATTGAACGTGTCGTCGATCACGACGAAGCCCCGCCCGGAGGTTGCGGCCACTTGACGATGCGGCGGCGTCGGCAGGCTGGCGAGCCTGTCCCCCAGCGTGTCGACGGCGAATCCGAGGGCGACCACCGCCGCGACTGCACAGGCTGCATTCCCAACCTGGATCGAGCCTGGGTCGACACGGCCGATTGGATGGCCATCGACGGTGATCTCGCCGGTCTCGGGATCGCCCTGGACGTCGGCGGCGGCTCCGGTGACCGACACGGTGATCATCCGTCGGTTCTGCGCCTCCTCCTCCGCCACACGCGCCATCCGGGGATCGTCGATCGCGATGACGCCGGTTTCCGCCCGCTCGAAGATCTCGCGTTTCGCCCGGGCGATCCCGTCGAGCGTCTTCATCCGCTCGAGGTGAACCGGTCCCAGGGCGGTAAACACCCCGACCTGCGGCGGTATCCACGAGCACATCTCGCGGATCTCTCCCGGGCCGTACGTCCCCATCTCGGCGATGAAGACATCGGTACCAGAGCCGAGCTGTTCGTTGACCGAGCGCGCCAGCCCCATACGGTTGTTGAACGAGGCCGGGCTCGCCGTCACGGTGGTCTGGCCGGCGAGAAGGTGGGCCAGGTATCCCTTCGTCGTCGTCTTTCCATAGGACCCGGTGATTGCGACGACCCTCGCACCCGAGCGCTCGAGGCCGGCCTTCGCCTGATCGACCCATCGCTGGTCCGTCAGTCTCTGGATCGGAGCCCAGATGACGAGCGCAAGGTCGACCAGCCATGGGAAACCGATCAACACCACCGCGTAGATCAGCGGGAAGCCAGCAAGGAGGCCGACCATCACGAGCACCGTCGTCACCACTGCCGCCACGACGGCCGTTGCCCGCATGCGCATGGTCCATGCCAGGCCTGATGTCCGTCCTGTCAATGGCAGACCGGCCGGGGCCATGATGACGACCGCGACGACCAGGAGCACTGCCAAGGGAAACGCGACGGCCGAGATGCCGGCTGCCACTGCGAGCATCGCAAGCGCCAGATCGAGAGGCGAAGACTTCCACCAGCGGATCGCAAAGACACCCACAGACGGCAGATAGTGCTCCCGCTGTGCCACGCGAAGCCATCGGAGTGACTGGACCGCGCAAGCTGCGAGGGTCGCGACAGCGAGCAGGAGGCTCATTCGACCGCCTCGATCGCCGATCGGATCGCCTCGGGGTGGGTGACGGGAAGGAGATGACCTGCACCGTCGACCACCTCGATGAACGCCCGTCCGCCGAGGATCTGGGCGGCCTGTTCGGCGACCCAGATGGGCACCTCGGTGTCTTCGGAACCCCAGACGAGCGCCACGGGCAGGTCGAGCTCGGACAGCTCGAACTCGTACGACTCGTTGACGGCAGTCACCAACACGTCACGCATCACGCCGGTGGCGGCTCGATAGTCGGCGGAGCCACGTCGCCTCCGTTCCCGCTCCATACGCTCGTCGGAGATGATCCCCGACCGGTGAGCTGCCCGGATGACCCGATAGCCGAGGCTGGGCTTCCCTCCCGACTGCCGGCGCAGAAGGGGAACACCGGTGAGAACCATCGATGAGAAGGAACCGGGGATCCCGGCCTCGAGACAGACAGCCACCCGGCCTCCGAACGAGTGCCCGACCACGACGGGCGGGCGGCGGAACTCGTCGAGGATCTCCAGGATGAGGTCGGCGTACCCGTGCGCGCCGGTCGCTCCGTCCGGCTCTGGCGACGAGCCGAAGCCGGGCAGGTCGAGCGCGATGGCGTTCCGACCGGCCAGCACCTTGGCGAAGTCGGCGCCCGACCGCGCCCAGCCATGGAGCGCGAGGATCTCGGGAGCCGCCTCACCGTGAGTGTGACCGAACAGCCGACCGCCGGCGAAGGCCTTCAGCGCCATGACCACGTACCTCGCGTGCGATTCGCATACATGTGCCGTGAGACACTCGAGAGAAGGCTCAACCGGTGCAGCACAAGTGCCGAGGATACAGTGAGATCGTGCTGAACATGACCGCGGAGCCTGTACAGACCGAGTATCCGCTCCTTCGCTTCCGGGCTGCCGGGCTGCGACGGAGCGTCATACTCGCGTGGCTGGTCATCGGCGCCCTCACAGCGATCGCAGTCAACAAGGGCATCATCGCCGAAGAGCCACGATTCCTGGTCTCGATCGGGCTGTTCGTCATCATCATGGCGGGAGCCACCGCTGCGAATTGGAACAAGGTCCTCTCCACCCGCGTCGGGCCTTGGCTGGCGTGGGCATGGACCGTCGCCTTGACGATCGCGCTGGCCTCGATCGCCGCCATCCCCGCCATGTTCTCGTCGGTGCTCCCGGTCTTCTCGGGTGTCGTCGTCCTCACCGGTCTGGTACTCCCCCCGCTCCGGCACATCTTCGTCAGCATCCTCGCCGTCTTCCTGCTGGTCATCACCGCCGCCGCCAGCCCGGATGCCGGAGCCACGCTCGAGGAGGTCTCCATCCAGGCACTCACCGTGGCGGTCGTGGCCGGTGCCACCGCGCTCATCGGAACGGAGTTCGAACGCGAAGCCAAGCGGGGCGCGAGCCGACTCCAGGATCTCCAAGAGCAACGGGCCGACTTCGAGCGCCTCTACGCAGTCTCTGCGACACTCGCCAGCGCAGAGTCACTCACCGAGGGGCTCCCGCAGATCGTCGGGACCATCTGCACGTACCTCGACGCCCAGATCGGGGTGGTGTTCCTGTATCAACCCGACGACCACTCGTTGAAGATCATGTCACCGATGTGGGTGAACGGCCACACGCTCGACGTGGGCGATTTGAAGATCCGCGTGACCAGTGGCGGGATCATCCCGCAGGTCTTCCGATCAGGAAAGGCGTTGCACCTCGAGGACATCGACGGCAACCCCGACAAGTTCGGCGTTATCGGCGAGTTGGGGATGAACGAAGCGCTGATTGCGCCGCTGCGAGTCGAGGGGTTCAACGTCGGCGTGATCGCCGTCGGAGATCCCGTCGCCGGTTCTTTCGATCCGCAACAGATCGGTGACCTGGCGTCGCTGGCTGCGCCTGCAGCTCTCGTGCTCTCCCAGCTCGGCAGGTATGAAGCCGCAGCCGAGATGACGAAGCGGATGCAGGAGGTCGCCCAGATGAAGACCGACTTCGTCTCGGTCGTGTCCCACGAGTTGCGAACCCCGCTCACGTCGATCATCGGCTCGCTGGACACGGTCGGCCGACCGGAGCTGAGCAAGGAGGCGTCGCACGATCTGATCGACTCCGCCCGGCGCCAGGCCGGACGGCTCCAGCGACTGATCGAGGACCTGCTGATGGTTTCACGGATCGACCGACAGTCGGTCCCGGTGTCTCCCGAGCAGATCAAGCTCCTCCCTTACCTCCACGACGTCACCGACACGGTTCAGATCGGAGATCTCACCATCTCGGTCGAGCCCTCCGATCTCGTCATCAGCGCCGATCCCGATCACCTCGGCCGGGTGTTCATCAATCTGGTTGAGAACGCCAGGAAGTACGCGCCCGGGTCGCCGGTCGAGATCGTCGCTCGCGCCGTCCGATCTCGAGTCGACATCGACGTGGTCGACCACGGTGAGGGCATCAGCCTCGATCAACAGTCCCGGATCTTCGATCGGTTCACGCAGATCGAACGCAGCGACACCCGGACACGCGGTGGAACCGGGCTCGGATTGTCGATCGTCAAGGGCCTGGTCGAGGCGATGGGCGGTCAGGTCTCGGTCGGGGACACTCCGGGCGGCGGCGCAACCTTCACCGTCTCACTGCCTCCTGCGACGGTCGACGAGGAGTTCAGCCCTCGTTCCTTCTGACTCCGGCCGCCTGGGAGTGGAACCCGGAGTCGACGTGAACGATCTCGCCGGTCGTCTTGGAGGTCCAGTCCGACAGCAGGAGACACACCATCTTCGCCACCGGTGACGGATCCGTCTGATCCCACGGCAGCGGTGCCCGATCGTTCCAGGCGTCGTCGAAGATCTGGAACCCCGGGATCGACTTCGCAGCGACCGTGCCGAGCGGGCCGGCGGCCACGGCGTTGACACGGATGTTCTTCGGGCCGAGATCGCGGGCCAGATACCGGGTGACCGACTGGAGCGCCGACTTCGCGACCCCCATCCAGTCGTAGGCCGGCCAGGCCTGACTGTTGTCGAAGTCGAGCGTCACCAACGCCCCGCCTCCCCTGCGCTCCATGAGCTCCATGAGGGCCACCGCGAGTGTCTTGTAGGAGTAGGCGGACGTCATGAACGCCGTCTGAGCGGACTCGGGTGGTGTGTTCAGGAAGTTTCCTCCGAGCGCGTCCTCGGGGGCGTAGGCGATCGCATGGAGCGCGCCGTCCACGCCGCCCCACCTGGCATCGAGATCGGCGCGGAGCGCCTCGACGTGCTCGGGGTTGTTGATGTCGAGCTCGATCACGTCACACTCGGTCGGAAGCCGCTGTACCGACCGTTCGGTCAGGCGCATACCCCTCCCGAATCCCGTGACAACGATCTCTGCACCTTGCTCCTGCGCGATCCGGGCTGCGTGCCATGCGATCGACCCGTCGGTGAGGACACCGGTGATGAGGAGTTTCTTGTCAGCGAGCAGCATGGTCAACCTCCGAAGCTCTGGCCGAAGTTCTGGATCCCGCGAATGCCGAGGCCCATCAGGAACAGACCGAGCAGACCGTAGGACAGCGCCGGTCGCTTGGCGAGCTGCGCCCGATAGATGTACGCAAACGAGAAGGTGAACAGGATCACGATCCCGTAGAAGACGTGCTGGTTGCCGGCCCATTCGGCATCTCGATCCACGTACACCCACAGTCCCATACCGACCTGGGCGAGCAGCGCGATCGAGGCGATGGCGGCGCCGATTCCGTACGCCCTTCCCGGCTCACGGCGGAGAACGGCGAGAGCGAGCCCCCACACACCGACAACTCCCATGATGGTGACGGCGGTCCAGCCGAACTCTCGATGGGCGGCGCCGATTGCGGATTCGTAGTTTTCCGGGCGGACCTGCGAGAGGGCGGAGATCAGAGTCGGCATCGTGTGCGAGCGTAGCTCGCACAGCGGCCGGTGCGCCGGTGGCTACTCGAGTGGAACGAGTTGTCCGGAGCGGAGGTCGAGCACGAACTCCTGCTGGTCGCGAGAGTCGGCGATCCAACGCGCCAAAGTGGATCCTTCGTTTCGAACGATCCACCACACGTAGTCCTCGCCGGCGGATGCGACGTAGTTCTCCATCGTGGCGCGAGCGACGTCCACTGCGTCCTGTTCCGAGGCATAGGTGCCGATCATCTCCTCGATGATGGGCTGACCCGGAGGATGCTTGAGATCGGTGAACTGCATGACTTCGAACAACTGGAGCCTCCGACCCATATGGTACCCCAGGACGGGTGCTGGGTGAGCACCATCTTCGCCGATTTCGCCCCGAGCTCTGGTGCCGATCACCTGCGCCCGGGCCGGGAGCCCGTCACTGCTCGCTCAGGACGTCCATGTACCGCTCGCGTACGACCTTCTTGTCGAATTTGCCGGTGCCGGTCTTGGGGATCTCGTCGATGAAGATCACTCGATCCGGGAGCCACCACTTGGCGACCCGCGGCTGCAGATGTGCGATGAGATCGGACTCGGAGATCTCGGCGCCTTCCCGTGCGACCACGAACGCAACCGGCCGTTCCTGCCACTTCTCGTGATTGACGCCGACCACTGTCGCCTCGAGGACGTCGGGATGCGCCATCAGTGTGTTCTCGAGGTCAAGCGACGAGATCCACTCACCGCCCGACTTGATGACGTCCTTGGCCCGGTCCGTGATCCTCACATAGCCCTCGGGTGTGATCTTGCAGACGTCCCCGGTCCGCAGCCAGCCGTCGGTGAACGACTGCGATGTTCGGGGGTCGTTGTAGTACTCGGCGGCGACCCACGGACCCCGGATCAGCAACTCTCCGAATGCCTCGCCGTCGTGGGGGAGTTCCGTGCCGTCCTCGTCGACGATCTTGATCTCGAGGCCGGGCACCGGCGTCCCCTGGGTCTCGAGCACATCGAGCTGCGCTTCCCAGTCCCAGTCGAGCATGTGGGGTTTGAGAAGCGACAGCGTGGCGACCGGATTGGTCTCGGTCATGCCCCAGGCGTGGATGACGGTGATGTCGCGGTTCTCGTGATACCAGTCGATCATCGCTCTGGGAACCGCCGACCCCCCGCACACGAACGACTGGATCGATGACACATCGGCCTCGGGATGCTTTGCGAGAAGCTCCTGTACTCCGATCCAGACGGTCGGGACGCCGGCGGAGATGGTGACCTTCTCGCGCTCGAACAGCGTCACGAGGCCCTGCGGGGAGAGGTCCGGACCGGGGAATGTGATCTTGGCGCCGCGGACGGTGGCCATGAAGGTGAACCCCCACGCGGCGGCGTGGAACATCGGAACGACCGGCAGCACGTTGTCGGAAGCCGATATCGGGAGGTTCGCCAGATTCGAGATGGTGTGGAGGTAGGTGGAGCGATGGGTGTAGGCAACGCCCTTCGAGTTTCCCGTGGTGCCCGACGTGTAGCAGTACATCAACGGGTCGCGCTCATCGACCTCCGGCCACTCGCCCATCGGCTCGGCCCGGCCGATCAGATCTTCGTAAGCGATCGCATTCGGAAGGTCGACGCCCTCGACGGTGTCGCCCATCACGACGAAGGCCCGGACGGTCTCGAACGTGTCGATGACGGGAGCGATCAAGTCGACGAGATCAGGGTCGACGAAGATCACGTGATCCTCGCCGTGGTTGACGATGTAGGTGAGTTGTTCCGGGAAGAGCCTGATGTTCAGCGTGTGGCAGACACGTCCAGAGTTCGCGGTCGCCCAGTAGAGCTCGTGATGACGCCGGTTGTTCCAGGCGAACGTCCCGACGGCGCCGCCGTGCGGAACTCCCAACTCGTCTTCCAGTGCGGACGCCAGCCTGCGGACACGGTCGTCGACGCCGGCGTAGTCCGTTCGGAACACCGAGCCGTCTGACTCGACCGAGACGATCTCCGAGGTCGGATACAGACGCACCGCCTGGTCGTAGAGCGTCGACATCCGCAGTGGGAAGTCGTCCATCATGTGCGGCATCGATCTCACTCCTGCTCGAGCAGCCTGCGTTTCTGTTCTTCGAACTCCTCCGGCGAGAGGATCTCGCGGTCGCGGAGATCGGCGAGCTTGGCCAGTTCGTCGGCAGTCGACGTTCGAGCACCACCCGTGTTCAGAAGCAACTGCCGCCTCTCCCTGACCTGATAGATCTGCGATTGCATACCTTCGGGATCGGGGATGTCGGTGAACCGGGACTGCCCGGTCTCCCCCGCCGACTCGATCAGCAGGTCGCCCGAGCGAACCAGCCTCTCGAGAAAGCCTTGCGAGAAGGCGACGTTGTTGATGACCTCGAGCGGGATCTCGGTTCCCGACCGGGAGAACACGCCTGCCCTCCTGACCACGCGCTCGGACGTGAGCACATACTGGGTCGTCCACCAGTCGGCGACGATGCGGACCGAAACGAGAAGCCAGATACCGATGATGCCGAGGATCACGAGCCACAGGGCGGTCCCCTCGAGGAAGACGCCGGCGAGAGCGATCGCAACGACAGCGGCGACGCCACCGGCGATCGGGGTCAGCAACGCCTGCCAATGAGGCCTGAACTGTGTGACGATGGTCTCGCCTGGGCTGAGGAGACGTTCGGGATAGGGCATGAGCGGAGCATAGATCAGCCCTTCCTGCGGTCGCGGGCCATCGAGTCGAAAGCACCCGGAACGCAGAAAATCCCGAGGAAGCTCCGGCCGAAACCTTTGCCCTCTCGGGATTTCTGCGGCGTTCAGACCTCGGCCGAAGCCGGCGGTCTTCCCGCTCCGACACCGGGTCTCCCCGACATCGGTCGCTCTCGGGCCTTGCGGCCTCCGAACTCGCCTTCCGACCTTGCGGCCTTCCGGCTGCCTTCGGACCTCTCGATCCTCGGGCCGCCACTCCCGCCGAAGCGTTCGTGGCTCCGTTCCGGCCTTGCGGCCTTCACGGTCGCTGCCGACTTCCGAAGAAGACCGGCGGCAGGGTCCCTTGGCCGAAGCCACGGTCCCCGACCTCTCGGCGATCGCCCGCCGTTTCCGGCCGACGTTCCGATCGGCCCCCCGTCCCGCCGAAGCGGTCCGAGAGTTCCCGTCCACCTCTCGATGTTCGGGCCGATCCTTCGTCCCGAAGGACTCCAGACCCCGGTCCGGAGCCGAAGCTCCATTCCGGATCCGGGGGTGCGGGGTTTCGTTTCCAAAATCTCCGCCCTTCCCGGGCTGCGTCCGGTCTCCCGGTCGCTGCAGAAGGAAACGTACGACCCGACGACACCGAATACAAGGGGAAATGGGATCTGGATTTCGCGACCAGGCCTGGAATTTTCGCGACCTGATCTCGGACGGAGTTTTCCACAGGTTTGTCCGCAGAAATCTGGGGAAAACCCTTGGTGCGCTCCCCTCCGGCACTCACGCCGGCATGCGCAGACGGCTCCCATCGGCCGGCCCGAGTGCGCCTCTTCACGACTCCTCGCGTGCTGCTCCAGCCACAGCGAACCGACCCATCACACGCAACTCGATCGCCTTGTGGAGAGCTCGGCTCCCGGTCACACCGAACGAATGGTCTCGGATGCCGACCCGGAAACGAGCGCCGGTCACGTCCCGTGGCGCGCACGATCGTGGTCGCTGCGGGCGGAGTTCTCGGCGGTGCGATCTTCGGGCTGGCCGGGGCGTGGCTCGCCCTGAGGATCGTCATCGGCGATGTGGAGCCGCTTCGGTCGGGCGGGAACCTGGAGGAGGCCTTCGAGCTCGGGTTTCGGATGTTCGGCTATTTGCTGGTGTGGGCGTTCGGGTTCGTCGTCGGGTTTGTGGTGGGGTCGACTTCGGGACCGCCGCTCGTGGCCGCGGCGTTCCGATGGGGAGACGTCGGGCGGACGGTGATGTGGACGATGGTCGCACAGGCCTTCGCCGTCCCGCTGGCGATCGCCGTGGCCCTGTGGCTCGGGTCGATCGACTTGCATGATCTCGGCGCGGCGACGGCAGCTGCAGTGGTCGGCTTTCTGGCTCCCGGCCTGGCCCGAAGGCGCGCGACACGATCGGACCTGTGAGCGCCCGGGCCCTTCCGTCACCTCTCGGCACACCACCCTCAAACCTCGAAGAGCGCAGCGTCGAACGCCGGATCGATCTCGATATGGAGGATCTCGAGCAACGTCGAGGGCCTTCCGTTCCAGAAGGACTCGATCCTGAGAGCGACTCCGGTATCCGCATCGATGGAGAACTGCCACACGTCACCGGTCGCGACGAGCGGATGCCAGCGACGCCGGGTTTCATCTCGACGGCGGGCGTGAACCACCCAGCACCGTCTCTCCGCGACTTCACCTCGACTCACGTGGTCGAACTCGAGTTCCGGAATGAACATGAACGGGAACCGAGCCTCGTCGAGACGTTCGATCCCGAGTTCTCCGGGATCGGTTCCACTGCTGATCGACTGCTCCGGCGATCGGGCGTACCACCGGGTCCCGTTCACGACGGCGACGGAGTCGTCATCTTCCCATCTGACCCTGGCGTCTCCATCGATCCAGACCTCTCCCGTCACGGAAACGGGCCGGTGAGTGACCTTCTCGGCGGGCCGCCCCTGCCGTGCCGACAGGGCCGAAGCCGCGACCTGCGGATCGCTCCACCGCCGGTACGAAGCCCGGAGCGAACCGCAGTTCTCCGGCGCCGCCCGCATGAGCTCGAAGAGGCCTTCGATGGAAGGCGGCATCTCATCCGGTCCCGACCGACTGCTCATCTCCGAACGATACGTCGGTGTCCTCGGAGCCTTCACCTCGAATCACATTTCTGTCATTCGGGGTGCGTATGCTGTTCCCATGTCACTTGAACGACTTTCTCCGAGCCGGGCGAGCGACTTCAAGGTCTGTCCGCAGCTCTTCAAGTTCCGCAGCATCGACAAGCTCGAGGAGCCGGTGACCGTCCACCAAGCACGTGGGACCACGGCACATCTCGCCCTCCAACGCCTCTACGACCTCCCGGCACCCGAACGGACCGCCGAGACGCTCTACTCCCTGTTCCGAGAGGCATGGACCGAGATCCGATCCACCGAGGAGTATCAGGGACTGTTCGAATCGATCGATGAGGAGCGCCGCTGGGGCGTCGACTCGATGGCGCTGCTCGCCAACTACTTCTCAGTCGAGGATCCCGCGGAGGTCGAACCGCTCGACCGCGAGCTCGACATGCTGGAGGATCTCGACGGGATCGTGATCAGGGGGATCCTCGACCGCATCGACCGCGACGAGGACGGCAATCTCGTGATCACCGACTACAAGACGGGGAAAGCCCCACCGGAGCGCTATGCGCTGAGCTCGTTCTTCGCGCTGAAGATCTATGCGCTGCTCATCCGACGCCGCCTCAACGAGACCCCCAGCGAAGTTCGGCTCATGTATCTCAACGGACCCACGATGTACCGCTTGGCCATCGACGACGCCCAACTCGATGCGATGGACCGACAACTGCGGGCGTTGTGGACTGCCATCGAGCGAGCCACCGAGACCGGCAACTTCCCTCCCCGACCGGGCAAGCTGTGCAACTGGTGCTCGTTCCAGGACATCTGCCCGGCGATGGAGGTCGCCGGTGCCGAACCGGTCCAGGCGAAGGCCAGCTGACGGCGCGTTTCTGTCACACCCGACCGATACGTTGATCCCATGAGCACAGCAACCCACATTCGCCCCATGAACGATCCCGCAACCACCGTCCATCCCGTTCACCTCGATCCGATCGAGCAGGCCATGTCACTGCTCATCGGCACCGACCCGGGCGCCGAGTTGGTCTGTGACGGCTCGTGCGGCGGTCTCGCCTCGTGCAACCTCGCCCCCGTCGGCCATCTGTCGGCGGCGGCCTGACATGCCGTGATCGGCGACCGCAGGATCGCGCCCGACGAGTGGCAACCGGCCCTCGAGGGATCCGAGGGCCCTCAACTCGTGGTCGCCGGTCCGGGGACCGGAAAGACCCGCTTCCTCGTCCAGCGCGTTCGGCATCTCATCGAAAGCGGCAAGGCGACCGCCGAGCAGGTCCTCGTCCTCACCTTCTCACGACGTTCGGCCTCCGACATCCGAGCGCGCATCACCCGCGAGCTCGGCGGCTCGTTCACCCAGATCAACTGCGCGACCTTCCATTCGTTCGCGTCGCGCCTGCTCGAAGCGGAGGGTGGCGAGGTGCTCGGCTGGGCGTCGATGCCGACCCTGCTCACCGGGCCGGAACAGGTCCAGTTGGTCAGCGATCTCCTCGCCACCGAAGATCCGGCCGAGTGGCCGCCGCAGTTCCGATCTCTGCTCGGATCCCGGACGTTCGCGTCCGACGTCACGGACTTCATCCTGCGCGCTCGGGAGCGCAGGCTCGGCTCCGAGGACCTCCGACCGAAGTTGAGCGCACACCCCGACTGGGTCGGGTTGCCTACGTTCTTCGACCGTTACCAGCACGAACTCCGCGACCGCCGGAGAATCGACTACGGCACCCTGCTCGACACGGCCATCGAGGTCCTGGCCGACGAACGGGTCCTCGCTTCCATCTCGAGCCAGTACCGGTACGTCCTCGTCGACGAGTATCAGGACACCTCCCCCGCCCAGGCAGCCCTGCTCGAGGCGTTCCACCGTGCGATCCCCAACCTGATGGTGACGGGCGACCCGTACCAATCGATCTACTCGTTCCGGGGAGCCTCGTTGCGGAACATCGAAGCGTTCCCCTCCACCTTCCGGCACCCTGACGGGACACCTGCGACCCGCATCGTCCTGACGACGTCGTTCCGGGTCCCGCAGCAGATCCTCGATTCCGCACTGTCGCTCACGTCCGGAGCCGAACTCCCCGGCGGTGCGGGCCCCGTGGTGCCCGCACCCCACCCGGGCTCGGTCGAGGCCTTCGTGTTCGACCAGACGTCGGCAGAGGCCGACTGGATCGCATCGGAGATCGAGCGCCTCCATCTCATCGACAGGATCCCCTATGCGCGGATCGCAGTGCTGTTGCGAAGCACTCGCCACCTGGTCACCGAACTGAGCCGCTCGCTCGCCCGCCGACAGATACCCCACGATCCACCGGATCGCCGGCTGGTCGACCATCCGGCGATCCATCTCATCCGAGACATCGCCACCCTGGCAGCGGCCACAGAGGACACGCCTCCCGCGACCGTCGATCGGGCGCTCCGTCGCCTGCTGCTCGGACCGCTCTTCCGGCTGCCGCTCGCCACCGAGCGGGAGCTGGTGAGACGGCGGCACCGATCGAGAGCTCCCTGGGCAGAGGTCCTTCGATCCGAGATCGAAGGAGCCGACGACCTCATCTCGGTCACCGAGGACGGCGATTGGGCGGTTGGTGCTTCCGCCGCCGAAGGCTTCTGGCACGTCTGGGAGAACGTGGGGCGGCTGGCAGAGCTGGCCGTCGATCCTGCGCTCGAAGAGTTCCGAGCCGCCTGGACGGCCTTCTCCCAGGCACTCGAGCGACAGCGTGAACGTGATCCGTCGATCTCGTTGATCGACTATTTCCGCCTGGCCGACTCCGACGATTTCGAGGCTCAGCCACTGCTCTCGCACCGATCGGTCGAGTCCGATCGGATCACGCTGACGACACTCCATCAGGCGAAGGGCCTCGAGTTCGACGTCGTGTTCATCGCCGATGCCGCCGATTCGGTCTTCCCCGACCTTCGGAGGGGAATCTCCCTGCTCTCGGTACGGGAGCTCGATCCCGACATCGGCAACAGCCACGGCGAGCACCTGCGATTTCGGCTCCAGGAAGAGATCAGGTTGGCCTACACCGCCATGACGAGGGCGCGCCGGCGCGTGGTCTGGACGGCCACGAGGGCGGGCATCGACGAGTCCGAGCGCAGACCGAGTCGATTCATGGTCAACGCCCTCGGACTCACCGAGATATCCGAGCTCGGTCCACCGATTCCCTATGACGGGCCGCCGGTCTCCCTGACGCAGCTGCAGGCGACCCTCAGAAGAGTCGCGAGCAATCCAGAGGAGCCGCTGCATCGCAGGCTCGCCGCCATCAAGACACTCACGACCGAACGGCATCATTGGCACGCCGCCCGTTTCGCCGGTGCCCGCGCCCCCGGTCCCGACGAAGGTGTCCTCGGCGAGCGGTTCCACCTCTCCCCCAGCCAGGCCGAGTCCTACGAGACCTGCCCGCGCCGCTACGTGCTCGAACGCAGGCTCGGAATCGGCGATGGCTCGTCGGTCTACGCCCTGTTCGGGTCGCTCGTGCACGAGGTGCTCGAGCGCGCAGAGCAGGAGGCCGTCGATGCAGGCAGAGATCGGAGCGACCTCTCCGACGCACTGATGATGCTGGACCGCGTCTGGTCCGAGAGCGCTGCCTTCGGCTCACCGGCGTACGACTTCAAGTGGCGGGAGAAGGCGGTCGGGATCCTCGAGCGCATGTACACGGAGTGGCCCGCCCAGTCGGGCCCGGCGGTCGCGCTCGAACGGCCCCTTCGTCTCGAGGTCGACGGGATCGAATGGTTCGGGTTCGCCGACCGGATCGAACGACGCCCCGAGGGCCTCGCCATCGTCGATTACAAGACCGGCAAGAGAATCCCTTCCAAGAAGGATGCCGCACGGTCGCTTCAGCTCGGCTTCTACCTGATGGCGGCCATGAGCGACCCTGAGCTCGCCGAGATGGGTGAGGCGGTGGCTGCCGAGAGCTGGCACCCCGCCACCGATCAGAAGGGGTGGACGCGGGCGTTCGATCCTTCGTCGCTGGACGAGCTCCGGGAACGAATGCACGCAGTCGGCGTCGCAATCAGGGAAGAGTCCTGGCCGGCGACGCCCGGAGACGCATGTCGTACGTGTGCGGTTCGGATCGTGTGTCCAGTCCAGCCCGAGGGCCGGGAGGCGTTCTCGTCGTGACGTCGTTCGTTCCCTCCCCCGAGCAGAAAGCGATCATCGACGCTCCACTGGTCTCGGCCAGGGTCGCCGCCGGCGCCGGCACCGGAAAGACCACCACGATCTCGGAGCGAGTCCGAGAGTTGGTGGAACGCCGGGGCGTCGAACCGGAGCGCATTCTCGGCATCACCTTCACCAACAAGGCGGCCCAGGAACTGGCCGACCGTATCCGCTCCGCACTCGAGGGGGTGGTCGAAGTCAACCGCGAGGTCTCGGTCCACACCTATCACGGGTTCGCTTCGACGATCCTCAGGGAGTTCGGAGCGGTTGTGGACATCGAACGCGACACGGACCTCATCACTCCTGCGTTCTCTCGTCAACTGCTGGTCGAGATCACCCACGAGATGGCGTACCGACACTTCGACCCGACCGTCCGCGGCTCGATCGAGAAGCTGAGGAGACTCTCCGCCCAGCTGTCGGACAATCTCGTTCGCCCCGACCAGGTCCAGCCACCGGTCGGCTGGGAGGCGGATCCCGACGGCCCGTGGCCACAGCGGGTCGAGATGCTCGCCACGCTGGTCGCTTATGACCGCGAGAAGCGCCGACTCGGTGTGGCGGACTTCGGCGACCTCATCAGGCGGGCACATCAGCTGGTGGTGGAGCACCCCGAGATCGGCTCACGGGTGGCGTCGAGGTTCGAGACGGTGCTGCTCGACGAGTATCAGGACACCGATCCCGGCCAGCGTGAACTGCTCCGGGTGCTCTTCGGGGAGTCGACTCCGGTCATGGCCGTCGGCGACGCCGACCAGACCATCTATGAATGGCGCGGGGCGTCGAAGGAGAACTTCGAGCACTTCGGAAATCACTTCACGTTCGGCACGGACCGGCCCGCCGATCATCCGCTCACGCTGAACCGGCGCTCCGGAGGAGCCATTCTCGAGGTGGCGAACACGATCCGCTCGATGATCGACGACCGGCCGAGAGTTCCGCTCTCTCCCGTCGAAGGCACGCCACCGGGCAGCATCGTGACCTCGGTGCTCCCGACTGCGGTGGCCGAGGCCGACTGGATCGCCGAGCAGATCGCTGCGCTCGCCGGAGACGGCATGCGCCATCGCGACATGGCGGTGCTGTTCAGAAAGAACAAGGACATGCTGCTCGTGCACGACGCCCTCGCTCGTCACGGAATCCCCTTCGAGGTCGCCAACCTCGGCGGCCTTCTCGGCGTTCCGGAGGTGGCCGATCTCCACGCCTGGTTGCGTCTCGTCGACCGCCCGGAGGACTCCGTCGCGGCTGCGCGGCTGCTGATGGGTGCTCGGTTCCGGCTCGGGATGGCCGACCTCGCCCAGTTGAACCGCTGGATCGTCGATCGTCGACCGTCGCTTCGAGAGGTGGGAGAGCACGACCAGGTCCTCGACTACACCTTCCTCGAGGCGATCGACGACGTCGAGACCATCGAAGACCTGCGAGCCGAGGCGCGAGATGCGGTGGAGCAGTTCCGCGACGAGTACCGGCACCTGCTCGCCATGTCACAGGGGTCCGCGCTCATCGAGGTCTGTCGGGAGATCCTCGACCACACCGACGCATGGGCGGACATCGAGGCCATGCCCGAGGCCTCGAGGCAGTCGGCTCGACTCAACATCCACCGGTTCCTCGATCTCGCAGAGGACTGGAGTCCCCTCCACGGCCGCCCCAGCCTCACGGCGTTCCTCGCCCATCTCGACGATCTCGAGCTCGAGGGCAGCGAGGAACTCGACACCGCCCGGCTCTCCGAAGCCGATGCCGTCACGCTCATCACCGTGCACCGCGCCAAAGGGCTCGAATGGCCGGCCGTCTTCTTACCGGCCCTGTACCGACAGAACTTCCCGTCCCGTTCTCATGGTTTCGACGACCCGTTCCGCTTCGCCCACTATCTGCCGACGGACCTGCGCCTCGACGATGCCTTCTCCGCACACGACGATCCGACCGAATACGACGCCTTCATCAGACGACGGCACGAGAGCCAGGAATGGCGGATCGGCTATGTGGCGGCGACCCGGGCCAAGCAGTTCCTGGCAGGTTCGCACGCCTGGTGGAACGGCGTACAGAGCACGAACGCCAAACCATCCCAGCCTTCGGAGCTCTTCGAGCTCATCGACCGGTTCGCCGAGCGCGATGTCTCCACACCAGAGCCACCGGATCGGCCGGAATTGATGGTGTACCGGTCGGAGTCGTCCGTTGCCCCGGATCCGCACTTCCCCGATGGTGTCGGAGAAGTGATGCGCACGGCGCTGGACACGCCCGACGGGCTCGACGCCATCGCCTCCACCGAGGGTGTGCAGGCCGCCTACGATCGATCGGTGACCGAGTTCCAACAAATGCTGTTCGATCTTCCGGACCGCGTCGAGATGGTCGGCTCTTCGCCGCCCTCGACCTCGGCCACCGGCCTCGTCACGTACGCCCAATGCCCGAAGCGCTACTTCTGGAGCAACGTCGATCCCCTCCCCCGCCGCTTCAGTGCCTCGGCCCGCCGGGGCACCGAGATCCATCGGCGCATCGAACTCCACAATCTGGGGATGGTCCCGCTCACCGATCCCGAGGACGTGGCGGACTCACTCGATTCGGAGGCACCGTCGGGTGACGGACCAGACCCGTTCACCGTGTTCGAGCGGTCCCGTTTCGCAGATCGCTCTCCGTTCCTCACCGAGGCGCCCTTCGACCTGGAGCTCGACACCGGGATGAGGGTCAGGGGTCGGATCGATGCCGTGTATCGGGACGATTCGGGATGGGAGATCGTCGACTTCAAGTCTGGGCGACCCAAATCGGATCCGGCTCACATCACCCAGCTCGAGACGTACGCGATTGCGCTCGAGCGCGTCGGCCACCTCGACGACCGACCTGCGAAGGCCATCTTTGCGTACCTCGGCGGCGGCGAGCTCCGAGAAGTCGTCTCCGAGATCGACTCGGACTGGATGACCCGCGCCCACGAACATCTCGAAGAGCTCTCGAGCGGCATCATGGGCGAGTCGTTCGAACCGACACCGTCATCGACATGCCGCCGTTGCGACTTCCTGCGATTCTGCCCGGCAGGTCGCCGATTCCTCGACGAGGCGGGCACATGATCCTGCCGGCCGCATTGGTGGGATACCTGCTCGGATCCCTCCCCACTGCCGCCTGGATCGCCTCGGTCGGCGGAATCGACCTCCGATCGGAGGGCTCCGGCAATCCAGGCGCCAACAATGCACGGAGGCTCGGAGGGATGCGGCTCGCGGCCGCCATCCTGCTGGTCGAGATCGCCAAGGGTGGCCTCGCCGTCGCGGCTGGAGTCGCCCTCGCAGGGCCCGGGGGCGGCGCAGCCGCCGGGCTGGGAGCGCTCGCCGGCAACATCTACAACGTCTGGTACCGCCTCGATGGGGGTCAGGGGCTCGGGATCTCGGCCGGCATCCTGATAGCCGCATGGCCCCTGTACTTCCCGGCGGTGCTCGCCGTCATCGGCGCCGTGGCGTTTGCGACCCGATCATCGGCGCGAGCGGCACTCACAGCGATGGTCGCACTGGCCATCGGGGCAGCCGTGTCGTTCACGGCCGGCTACCCGCAGGGGTGGGGCATCGGCAATCCCGAGGTCGGGATGCTTGCGCTCGGAATGATCGTCCTCATCACTCCGAAACAGATCGGCAAGCTCCGAGAGACCCTCTGATCGTCAGAGGATCCGGCCGCCCTCCGTCTCGATGATCAAGGTCACCGGCCCGTCGTTGACGAGAGACACCGCCATCATCGCCCCGAAGACGCCCGACTCGACGCCCACCCCGTGACTTCGGATTCGCTCCATCATGACGTCGATGAGTGGTTCGGCGACCTCCGGTCGCGCGGCGGCGGTGAACGACGGCCGACGGCCCTTCCGGGTCGAGCCGTACAGCGTGAACTGAGAAACCACGAGACAGCCGCCACCGATATCGCCCATCGATCGATTCATCAGGCCGTCGTCGTCAGCGAAGATCCGCAGGCCGGCGACCTTGTCCGCAATGGCCAGCGCATCGGCCTCGGTGTCCGTCTCCGTGGCGCCGACCAACAGCAGCACCCCCCGCCCGATCGAGCCGACGATCGCTCCCTCGACCTCGACCGATGCGGTCGACACCCGCTGCACGACACCTCGCATCCGGAGCATTGAAGCATCAGGATCCACGCATCCGTACAATCGCAACCAGGACCCGACCGATCCGGAAGACATGAGACTGCCCGCCGATCCCGCAACGCCACTCGAAGACGAGCCGCCGCTGCCCGAGGTCGATCGCCCCATCGTCGTGCTCGCCGATGCAACGACCAAGCTCGAACGCCGGATCATCGAGGCCTGGGCGCAGCGGCAAGCCAACGCCGAGTCCGTCACCGACGTGATATCGATCCGGCCGTCACGAAGGCGCAAGGTCGGACAGCGCACCGATCCTCGTCTCCACGCCCGGCTCGATCGCGGTGACGACCCGTGGGTCGTGCCGGTCCGCATCGCGTGGCTGCCGAACGAGCGCAACGGGCGCCGATCGGTGAGTCTCGTCGACATCCTCAAACTCGGGGACCCGCGTGACCCCGACCCGGTCCGCGAACATGTCATTCTCTCCAAGTTCCCACACCGGGTCCGCGTGGTGACCGGGGCCGGGGCATCGGCCTCCGAGCTCCAGGCGGCTCACAACGCGTCGGTCGAGGCTTCTACCTTCAACGACTTCGTCACCCGGAGGGCTCACCGGGCGCTCGAACGCGCCGAGCGGCAACTGCGGGGCAACCGGTACAAGGTGCCGAGATTCCTCCATGAAGAGATCCTCAATCGGTCGGAGTTCCGGGACGGGGTGATGCGGCTCGCATCCGAGATCGGATTGCCGCCCGAACTCGCGCTCGCCAGGAGCCGCTACTACCTCCGCGAGATCGCGGCGTCACACAAGCCGTTCGTCATCGATCTGCTCGCCAACTTCATCCACTGGGTCTACAGCCAGGGGTACGGTGAGATCCGATACGACACCGATCAGCTCACACAGATCGCCGAGCTCGGTCAGCAGTACCCGGTCGCGTTTCTCCCGTCACACCGATCGAACCTCGACCGGCTCACCCTTCAATTCCTCCTCTGGGAGAACGACATGCCGCCGAACCACACGGCCGCCGGCATCAACATGAACTTCTTCCCGATCGGACCGCTGATCCGCAACACCGGGGCGTTCTTCATCCGCCGGTCCTTCAAGGACAACGAGCTCTACAAGTACGTGCTGCGGGCGTATCTCGACTACCTCGTCGAGAATCGCTTCCCGCTCGAGTGGTACACCGAAGGAGGGCGTTCTCGCTCGGGCAAGCTGCTTCCGCCGAAGCTGGGCATGCTGACATGGGTCGCGGACTCCGTGATCCGGAACAAAGCCGACGACATGTATCTCATTCCCACGTCGATCGCATACGACCAGATCATGGACGTCTCCGACTACGCAACCGAGGCGACCGGAGGGTCGAAGGACAAGGAATCCGCAGGGTGGGCCGTCTCGAAGATCATGAGTCTTCGTGCCAGGTACGGGAACATCCACGTCCGCTTCGCCGAACCGGTGTCGATCCGCAAGGAACTGGGTGCAGACGGTATCGACGAGGACCACCTCGACCTCCAGAAACTGGCGTTCGAGGTCATGTACCGGATCAGCCGAGTGACTCCCGTCACGCCGACCGCAGTGGTCTCCATCGCGATCCTCGCCGCCCGCGGCTCACACGTCGACGCCGGCGCGCTCACAGATGCCGCCCAGCGGGTCGCCAGATGCATCGTTCGCTCCGACCTGCCGACGACCGAGCCGATCCGACTGGACAATCCCGATGCCACCGCCGAGATCCTGGAGCAGCTCTCCGAGCACGGGACACTGAGTGTCGACGGCGCCGCCGATCGGACGTATCACCTGACGCCTCGGCAGGCGATCGAAGCCGCCTACTACCGGAACACCGTCGTCCACTACTTCGTCCCAGGGGCGATCGCAGAGATCGCCATCCTTCGGGCCGATCGCTCGTCGGGGGTGGAGGCGTTCTGGGCTGAGGTCGACCACCTTCGAGACCTGCTCAAGTTCGAGTTCTTCTTTGCAGACAAGACCAGATTCCGGCGCGAGATCATCGACGAGATGGACGCGATCGACCGCAATTGGCGGACGCAGCTCTCAGACGACCGCGAGAGCCTCCTCGCCGGTTCCGATCTGCTCCGTGCCCACTGGGCCCTGCTCCCGTTCCTCGAGGCGTATCTCATCGTCGCAACACAGCTCGCGACCTCAGGGTTCGACGGCGATCGCAAGCAGTTCGTGTCCGATTGCCTCGCCACCGGCCAACAGTGGCTCGCCGAGGGGCGCATCTCCGCCGGCGAGAGCGTTGCGAAACCGCTGTTCGGCTCAGCACTCGACCTCGCCCTCAACCGCGGCATCCCCGACGGCGCGGAGGAGACCAAGCTGCAGTTCGCCGCCGCTGTCTCCGACATCGTCGACGCCGCCCGCCGGATCGGCGACCTCGCCGAGGAGCACGGCCGCCTGACATGAACGAAGCGGTGCTGTTCGCACTCACCGCCGCCGCAATCGTGATCGGGGTGATCGGCACGATCGTTCCGCTGTTGCCCGGGCTCGCTCTCGTCTGGGCGGCAACGCTCGTCTGGGGCCTGCTCACCGAGTTCGGAGCGGGTGGGGTCGCCGCCATGGTCATGATCACCGGTCTGGCCGGCGCCGGCGTCTATCTGAGCGTTCGGATCCCACAGCGAACCGCTGCCGCCGAGGGGCTCTCCATCCGTGGGACACTGTTCGGCCTGCTTCTCGCCATCGTCGTGGGCATCGTGATTCCCATCATCGGCATCCCGGTCGGGTTCGTCCTCGGAGTCTGGATCGTCAGGATCGCCGAGACCGGCGACGCCAGTGCGGCGTTCCGATCTGCAGTCGCCACGACCGGAGCCCTGATCCGGGCATCAGCTGCACAGTTCGCCATCGGCTGTGCGATGGGGATCGTCTGGCTCATCTGGGCGCTCAGCGCGTGATGACCCTCTGCAGACGCCATGTCGCGACCGCCAGCAAGACCGCGGTGAATCCGGCCAGCACTCCCAACTGCGGCAAGATGTCGACGAACGTGCCGTCTCGTCTCACGAGCTCTGCGAACGCGTCGTTCGACCAGTAGTGCGGTGTGATCCTCGCGGCCGACTGCATGCCCGGGGAGAAGATCTCGACCGGCACCATCGACCCACCGAGCGCAGCCAGGCCGAGCGCAGCCACCACCGAGATTCCACCCGCCTGCTGGTCGTTCTTGAACACCGAACCGAAGAGCATCGCCGCAGCGGCTCCGACAGAGCCGAACACGAGGATGACCAGAACTGCTCCAACCGGATCTCCCCAGTCGACATCGAACGCAACGAGCGTGACCACCAGGATGTAGAGGCCCTGGAACACTGCCACTCCCCACCGGCCAAGGACCTCGCCGAGGATGATCGTGCGGGCGGATGCCGTCGTCGAGAGCATTCTCCGGGTGACGCCGAGTTGGCGGCTCTGGATCAGCGCAGCCGAGCCGGTGAGACCTGTCAGGAAGACGAAGAGCGTCAACTGCGACGTCGCCCCGAGGTCGAACTGACCCAGGTCGGCGAAGAGTGCGTCACCGGTCGTGCGGGTGGCGACCTCGACAGGGGCGACAGATGCTGATGCGTCGTCGACGAACGCACGTGCCTCGTCGAGCGTGAGGTCCTGGGTCTGGGCGACGGTCACCGTGGCGGCGGTATCACCCAGGGCGCGGCTCAAGGCGCTCTCGGCCGCGGCGCGGATCGCCTGACCGGCGCTGTCCGGCCGGCTGAAGAACCCGATTTCAGGATCGCTTCCCGATATGGCTGCATCGCTGAGACCTTCGGGGAACACCACGGCGGCATTCACCTGCCCGCGCTCGACCGCCAGCACTGCGGCATCCGTGTCTTCGAACTCCTCGATGGAGTAGTCGGATGCCAGCAACTCGGTGATCTGACCGGCGATGGGATCGTCGACCGGGCCGGAGACGCCGATCACCGGCTGGAAACCACCGCCGAATTGGGCGCCGATGAGCAGCACGAGCGCGATCGGCAACACGAGCACGAAGAAGACGTTCGACCGGTCCCTGAACAGGCGGAGCAGCGCAGTTCGAGCGATCGCGAGGGCAGTCATACCAATGCCTTCCGATTGAACGCCCACGCGGCGGCCGCACCGACGACCACCGCAAAGGTGCCGATGGCGAGCAGGCTCGGCACGACGAGATCGATGGAGCCGCCTCCGGCGAGATCATTGAGCCCTCGCATGAACCAGGCGTGGGGCGTCAGAAGTGAGAGCTTCGCAAGAATCCCGTCTCCAGCGATCGGCACGAACGTCCCTCCGAGCATCCCGAGCAGTACGGCGATGATCGACTGGACGTTGCCTGCTCCTTCGACGGTGTTGGCGAAGGCCGCCACGAGCGACATCACAGCCGTGGCCGCCAGAACTCCCATGACGACGAGCGCAGCGACCGCAGCCGGGTCGCCCCACCTGGCGCCGAGACCGATCGTGGCGCCGAGCATCAGGACGGCCATCGAGACCACCCCGAGTACGAAGCTGACCAACGCCTTGCCTGCAGTGATCGTCCCTTTCGACACACCGGAGCTGATGAGCCGATCCCAAGTCCCGAGCCGGCGTTCTTCCAACAGGCCGGCAACGCCGAACTGGACGGTGAAGAACAAGAAGAACACCGCCATGCTCGCCATGGCATACGTCGGGCCGTCCATCTGGCGGACCACGGTCGTGAGATCACCGAGGTGGGCCAACTGGGGGCGGCTCGCGGCGTCGTCGACCAGCGCAGGGATCGACGCGGGGCTCGCTCCGGCGGCGATGGCGGCGCCAACGGTGATCGACACCCGTTCGACGTTGACCGCGTAGGCCTCGGCTATCGCAGCTGCGATAGCCGATCCGGTCGGCGCATCCACGTTTCCGACCACCTCGATCGAGGTCTCCTCCACGCCGACCGACGAGCTGAATCCCTCTGGCACGATGAACGCTGCAGAGATCTCATCGTCATCGATCGCGGCCTCGGCCGCTGCGACGGAGGGGAAGTCGGTGATCGTGAACTGCTCTGAGCTGTCCAACTCGTCGAGCACTTCGCCGAGGGCGGCGGCGGCATCACCCCCATCGGAGTCCACGAACCCGTAGGAAGCAGAGAAACCACCGCCGTCGGGAGAGAGAGCGTCACCGAAGGCACCGGCGAAGATCAGGGCGAGCATCGCCGGGGCCGCCAGACCCACGATGAGCACGGATCGATCCCGGAGCCTGAGCCGCAGGTCCTTGGCGGCGATGAGCAGCATGTGTCGCATCAGTCCCTCAACGCCTTGCCGGTGAGATGCAGGAAGACGGCTTCGAGATTCGGTTCCGACACCTCGACGGCAGTCACCGAAGCGCCTGCCTCGGCGAACGCAGCGAGGATGGAAGG
>CBDTXZ010000017.1:0-30671 GCA_965364515.1 uncultured bacterium | reverse complement strand
TGATGACGACTTCATTGCCGATGACGATCGACTCTCCCGCCTTGCGGGTGAGAACCAGCATCAGGGCAGACTAGAGGAGAAGTTCCGCACGAAGGGGCAATTCCTCGTCCGTCAGCACGATCTGACGCCCTCTCATCGTCCTGATGTTGACCACGAACGGAGCCACCAGATTCATGTAGGCCTTCGACGCCTCGACATCGACAGTGACCGGACAGAAGACGACGGCGTCTTCTTGATGCTCGATGTCGAGACCCTGCTGGTCGACATCGGTCAGCACCGGTGCGTAGTCGGGGAAGAAGAGCCACGGGACGGCGACGACGAAGCTGACAACAGGATCATCGACCGCTTGGAACGTCTGGAACGCCCCATCCTCCACGATGTCCATGAGGACGAACCGGGTCACGTACGGGAATCCCGGAATCCCCTCTTCGAATTCGATGGCGCGGATTTCGTCGGTCATGGTCTTGTGGGCTCGTTGGAGCGTAGTTCGTGGGTCACCCCGAGAACTGAGTAGGTGAGGGCTGCAGACACTCTGCGAGGGCACCCTCGGCGGCTGATGGGCGAGCTCCCGGATCTGTGGTTCCATGGCGGCCTCGGCGATGTGTGCTTCCTCCTGTCACGACATCTGAGTCTTCAGAGCCAAGTCGCCCGGCCTGGCGCGAAACTCTGCGAGATCGATCCGTTCTCTGCGCACCGAGGACGGCCATCCGCTCGAGCGCTCTGCCCGGCGCGCCCTGAACCGAGTCGATGGCAGATTCACGGTTCGGCCGATCGCCGGCGGGAGATCGGCGATGCGTCGTCGAGCATCAAAAAAGGGACTGGATGCCGGGAGGATCGGGTCGGAGCCGTCGCCGTCGAGACCCCCCTGCACAGACCCACCGATCTCTTCTAGGCTGATCGACGTGACAGATCACGATTGCGCCAAGACCGAGGCGAAGCTCGCCGCCGCCAACGCCGAGCTCGATCGCATCAGATTCACGCTCGATGTGGTGGGGACGGTCGACCTCGACACCAGCTTGTTGAATCGCAACGGGATCTTCGAGGCGATCCAGCGTGCCCAACGCTGGCTGGTACGGAGAGGAGACGTCTACGGGGTGCTGTACGTGTCGTTCCCCGATATGGACGTGAGCAACATCAGCGACCCCGCCTACCTCGAGTTGATGAAGCACCTCGCTGCGACCATCGCCGCCGGAGTCCGCGACGTCGACGAGGTCGGTCGCGCCGCTGACAACGCCTTTGCCGCCGTCCTGGCGGACTTGGAGCCCGGCGCCTTGCAGATCGTCGCAGAACGGGTCGCCGCGATGCTCGAGCGGATCACCGGAACCAGCCCGGATCTCACCGGCCCGTTCCACATGGGAGGTCTGGAGATCCTCACGGCCTCACACACCTATGGAACCGTCCTCGACACGGCAGAGCGACTGTCGAACAAGGCCGCCGCCGGGAAGACCAACCTCTCGACGATCTGAAGCTCTTCTGGCCGCCGGCTCTGGCTGGTGAGGGCACTCCGAGCGGCCGGCACCGCATGGCGTGGCGAACATCCCGAGGCTGAGTGCCCGGCGCGCTGATCAGTCGTCGTCGTGTCTGCCGCCGGGGAAGGCGAGGAGGTCTGCAGGCTGGCTGCGGATCGCCTCGGCATTGGCGAGCACACCGGCGCGGAACCTCCGCACCGCATCCACGACCGCCTGAGGCGATTCCTGGACGACGAGCTTCCGTCCATCGATCAACGTGATCACGGTGTCGGGCGTCTCCTCGATGAGCTCGATGAGATCGGCATTGAGGACGAGAGCCTCACCTTTGATGCGATGCAGGTTGATCATGTCATCCCCCCTGTCGGTCCATGCCGCTCCAACATGAGAACTTGTCTGAGGCTTTTGGCAACCGCCATCAGCCAGTGGCCCAGGGCTCTCGACCCCATGACCGGTCGAACGTCACGGGCGGCGTTCGACGTCACTGGACCTCCCACGATGGCGATGAATCAGCCCCGTGGAGCCGACAGCCGAGAGCCGAGAGCAGGGGGGCCGTCGGCCGTCCTACCGCGGGCGCATCGTGGGGAAGAGGATGACCTCGCGGATGTGGGTCTGATCGGTGAGAAGCATGACGAGCCGGTCGACGCCGATGCCGAGACCGCCGGTGGGGGGCATTCCGTATTCGAGAGCCCTGAGGAATTCCTCGTCGATCGGATGGGTCTCGTCCTCTCCTCCGGCTCTGGCCCGGGCCTGAGCCTCGAATCGGCCACGCTGGTCGAGCGGGTCGTTGAGCTCCGAATACCCGTTGGCGTATTCCGAGCCGCAGATGATCAACTCGAAACGCTCCGTCACGTGATCCTTCTCGCGATGTCGCCGTGCCAGAGGCGACGTCTCGATCGGGTGCTCCGTGACGAACGTGGGCTGGACGATCTTGGACTCTGCGACGGCCTCGAATATCTCGGCAACCAGCTTGCCGGGGCCGAAGGTCTCCATAACGTTCACTCCGAGTCGTTCAGCGATGGATCTCAACTCCTCGATTGGAGACTCGTACGACACGGTCTCCACGATCGCCTCGTTGACGAGGTCGAGCATGGTCGCCTTTCGAAATGGTGCGGCGAAGCTGATCGTCTGCCCCTGATAGGGCACTTCGGTCGAGCCGTGGATGTGTTCGGCGACGGAGGCGAACACCGCCTCGACCATCTCCATGACGTCGCCGTAGTCGGCAAACGCCTCGTACGACTCGAGCATCGTGAATTCCGGGTTGTGGGTGGAGTCGACTCCTTCGTTGCGGAAGATCCGTCCGATCTCGAACACCTTCTCGAGGCCACCGACGATCAGTCGCTTGAGATGCAGTTCGGTTGCGATCCGGAGGTACATGTCGAGATCCAGTGCGTTGTGGTGGGTCTCGAACGGCTTGGCGAGGGCGCCACCCGCCTCGGCGAGCAGGATCGGGGTCTCCACTTCCACGAAGCCGCGATTCTCGAATTGCCTGCGGAGCTCCGAGACGATGGCCGCCCTGGTGATCGCGATCTTCTTCGAATCCGGGTTCACGATGAGATCGACGTGACGGTTGCGAGAGCGCACCTCGATGTCGGACAGGCCGTGCCACTTGTCCGGAAGCGGTCGAAGTCCCTTCGCCAGCGGCACGAACGATTCGACCCGAACGCTCAGCTCACCTTTCCGCGTGGTGATCACCTCGCCGGTGGCACCGACCCAATCTCCGACGTCCGACGACTCGATGAGGTCGAACAACGGCTCTGACAGGTCGGCTTTCGACACGAACAACTGGATGCGACCGGTGTGATCCTCGATCGTGAGGAACACGAGCTTCCCGAAGCTGCGGTGCAGCATGATCCGACCGGCGACGGTCACGATGTCGCCGGTCGACGCACCGGGGTCGAGCTCGCCGTGACGATCTCGGACATCGGCGGCCGTGTGTTCACGCTCGAACCCGACAGGGTACGGCTCGAGCCCGCCGGAGCGGATCGCCTCGAGCTTCTCCAGGCGCGCCGCCGTCAGCGGGTGCGATGCGAGCTCGAGTGAGTCGTCGAAGGGCTCGTCTGGGAGGTCGTCGTGGTCGGCCATGTCGGCGAGACTGTAGGGCCGGCGATCCCGGCGTCTCGAACCGACTACGAGTTTCGCCGGTGGATCAGCGCGAGTCCCCAGAGCGTCAGGTCGAGGTCGACCACGTCGATGGTGGAGCAGTGTGGAGCAACCAGCGACGCAAACCCTCCCGTTGCCACGACCGTCGGAGCCGGATCTGCCGACTCGGCGATGAACCTCGCAACCAGTCCGTCGACGAGGCCTGCGAACCCGAAGACGGTGCCCGACTGCACGGCTTCGACCGTGCTCTTTCCGACGGGTCCGTTGGGGAGGCTCAGCTCCACCCGCCTGAGCGCCGACGTGGAACGTACGAGCGCCTCGGCGGCCACCTTGACGCCGACCGCGATCGCCCCGCCACGGAAATGGGCGTCGCGATCCACCAGATCGATCGTGGTCGCCGTTCCGAAATCGACGGTGATGACCGGAGCGCCATGGCGGTCGATCGCACCGACCGCGCCGGCCACGCGGTCCGCGCCGACCTCCCTGGCGTTGTCGAGATCGATCGCCAAACCGGACTTCACCCCCGGGCCCACCACAACCGGCTCGGCGCCACACACGTCGGGCAACGCCGACCTCAACACCCGGGTTGCGTCGGGCACGACACTGGCGAGCGCCGCGGCGGTCGGAACGTGACCGGAGCTTCTGATCATCGATCGGATCACGAGACTCCACTCGTCGCTCGTGCGATCGGCCGTCATGACCTCCCATCGACCGACGATGCGATCACCCTCGACGAGCCCCATGACCGTACCGGTGTTCCCGACGTCAACGACCAGCAGCATCTGCGCCCCCGTAGAGCATCGAGGCACGGCTCAGCCGCACCCCCCGATCCGCAATCCAACCGCCTCCGCCTGGATCGAACGCCACATTGTCGATCAGTCTCACGGACCCGGCGGACGCCGCCACGGCCAGAAAGCACGGGCGGTCGACCGCTTCGAGCGGCCGGGCCGTCGCCTGATCGGCGAGCTGGACGTAGTCGACATCGAGGTCGGAGAGTCGTTCCATACAGACACTCTCGAGCGTTCGCGCATCTGTCTCGCCTCGTTCGAGCAGGTCGGCGGCGGCGAACAACCCTGCGGAGATCGCCAGGGCTCGGTTCCTGTCGTCGGCTGAGAGAAAGACGTTGCGACTCGAAAGCGCGAGACCGTCGATTTCGCGGATCGTCGAACCCGGCTCGATCCGTACCGGGAAACTCAGATCCCTGGTCATCGTGGATACGACGGCCACTTGCTGTGCATCCTTGCGACCGAAGTACGCCACGTCGGGTTGGAGCCCGGCGAACAGCTTCGCCACCACGGTGGCGACTCCCTCGAAGTGACCCGGCCGACGCTCGCCCTCCATACGCGACGTCACGTCGGACACGACGACCGACGCGAGGGGTTTCGTCGGATACATCTCGCTGAGGTCTGGAGCGAACAGAACGTCGGCACCCGCCGAAGCTGCAAGCTCACGGTCCCGTTCGAAATCACGCGGGTAACGGTCGAGGTCGGAGGCATCGTCGAACTGGAGTGGGTTGACGAACAGTGACACCACGGTCGTGTCGTTGTCGGTCACCGATCGCGTGATGTGGCTGAGGTGACCCTCGTGGAGATACCCCATGGTGGGCACCAGGCCCACGAGACCGTCCGAACGCCTTCGGGTCTCCGCAAAGGTAGAGGTCACGATCACGACGAACGCTGCCCGACACGGCTGCGAAGGAACTCGACCAGCAGATCGAACTCGGCGGCGAGACCCGGATCGACGGCCTCGACCGCCCCGAGCTGTCCTGAGACGGTTTGAGCATCGCCCCGTGACACAGGCCCGGTGAGTGCGGCGTCGGGACCGAGATCGAACGCGTTGGAGACGGACTGGTCCACCAGTCGCCTGAGGACGTCGGGATCGACACCAGACGACCTCATCAGATCGAACGCGAGCCCGAGGACCCCGGTGGTCACGTTCGAGGCGACCGATGCGGAGGCGTGATAGAGCCTGCGCCGGTCGTCGGCGAGCCCGAACGGATGCATTCCCAAGCTGGACGCGAACCGCCCGAGGAGATCCGTCACCTGGCGTGAAGACCCGGTGATCGCAGCCGGGGCGCCGCGGAGCACCCGCATCCCGCGGACCGGGTCGGCCAGGGTCATCAACGGGTGGACGCTCCCGAACCTGCCGGTCCCGACGTCGACTGCGTCGATGCTCGTGAAGCCGGACAAATGACACACGACCGCGGCGCCGGTGAGTCGCGCCGCTGCGGTCCGAGCGGCCGAGCGGATCTCGCGGTCCGGTGTGGCGATGATCACGAGATCGACGAGCGGCAGTGCCCCGAAGCTCGACGGATCGACACCCAACTCGGGCGGAACCCGACCGGAGGGTCCCGGGACGACCGCAGCCAGACGGTGGCCGGCCTCGACGGCGGCGAGCGCCACCGCGCCCCCGGCCCGGCCGGGCCCGACTACCGCTAGCTCGAGCGATTCCATAGGTTCTGCCACAGCCCCAGCAGCGTAGTGAGGAGACGAAATGGAACTTCAGGGAGCTTCCATCCTGATCGCAGGAGGAAGCGGAGGACTCGGATCCCGATTGGCGAGACAGCTCGTCGAGCGTGGCGCCCGCGTGACACTGGTGTCTCGCAGTATCGGAGAACGAGACGACGCCACCACGGTGCAGGCCGATCTACGGCTGCCATCCGAGTGCGAGCGGGCGGTGGCGACGGCCATCGAAGCCTACGGCCGACTCGATGGCGTCATCAACGCCGCAGGAATCGTTGCGTTCGGCAACCTCGACGAGACGACCACCGACACCGTCGAAGACCTGTTCATGACCAACTCGTTCCTGCCGATCTTCCTGACGAAGGCTGCGCTCGACCACCTGGAAGAGGGTGGTGTGCTCATGACGATCAGCGGGGTCGTCGCCGACCAACCCATGGCGGGAATGGCTGCGTATTCGGCCTCGAAGGCGGCATCGGCGGCATTCACCAAGGCGCTTCGCCGCGAGCTCCGACGCAGGAAGATCAACGTCATCGACGCACGACCGGGACACACGGAGACGGAGTTGGCCGACCATCCGATCGAGGGAACTGCGCCCTCGTTCAAGGACGGACACGATCCAGATGCCGTGGTCGCCCGGCTCATCGAAGCGCTGGCGTCAGACGAGACCGATCTCCCCGCCGACGCATTCTGAGCGCTGGGGCCTCGTTCGCCTGGCGGCTCGCATCGGCCGTCTTCGGTTCTCGGTTGTCGGTTGTCCGTTACGTGGATAGCCGTGACTTGCAGCGGACGTATATCGCTGCGCCGACAGTCGCGCACGACCGACGACTGACAACCGAGAACGCCGAGGCGAGCGTCAGCGAGCCGGGCTCAACCGGGGATTTCGTTCCAGGTGGCGTCGAGTGACGCCTTCATCTCCTGGTACTGGTCCCTCCGCTTCCAGAACTTCGTCTTCCAAACCTTGAACTTCTCTCGTGAGGGAGGAGTCTCCGTCGCCGTCCTCTCTGATACCGGGGTACTTCGTCTCACTTCCGGGAAGTCCGCAATGTCGTCGAAATCTTCAATGGTGTGCAGCATCTGATTCGCTGCGTGTCGGGTGGCGCGATGGGTGCGCTTGCGGTCGAGCCGACTGGGGCGGAACTCTTCGTATCCGGGGATCGACTTGCGGTTTTCTCGAGAGCGGTTGGCCATTCAGACCTCCTTGACTGCGTGGAACGGTGCTGGTTCGACGTGGGCTGGAGGAGACCTCGCTTCCATGGAAACACGGTAGCAATGAATCGATGCTCGAAGGGGCAATTCTTTCCCGATCAAGACGGACTTTTGTCACAGTGGGAGGAAGCGACGCCTGACCGACGACAGATACTCGGCGTACTCGGGAACGGCGATGGACAACGCCCGCTCCTCGACCGACGCCTTGGCGTTGAAGAATCCGACCATGGCCAGCGCGATCACGAAGCCGCCAATCGATCCCGCCAGCACCGACGCACCGGCGAGCGCCGAGACCACACCGGTGTATATCGGGTGCCGCACCCGGGCGTAGATGCCGTGGTTCACGAGCGTGGTTCCCTCCCGTGGCTGTGGGAAGGGGGTCAGGTTCCTCCCGAGCGCCCGACGCGCCGCCTCCATGATGCCGATTCCCAACGCGACGATCGCTCCCCCGACGACGGCCCTGACCGTGGACAGCGGCTCGGCCGTCACGAGGATCACAGCGAGCCAGACGCCGAAGAGCACGATCTGTGCCCAGACCCACAGATCGGCCTCGCGCCCCATGTGGGGTGTCTCGGTCCGCCAGTCACCGTGCCACGGGCGTATACCGGACATGCGTATCCGCTCGAGGGCCTCGGCTGCGGTGGAGCCCCCGACGAGCACCGCTTCGGGCCAGACTTCACAGAGCGGAGCGAGAACGAAACCGCGCTCGTGTGCCCTCGGATGCGGAACCTCGAGTGAGGGGAGGTCCACTCGCTGACCCTCGTACACGATGAGATCGAGGTCGAGGGTGCGGGGGCCCCACCGCACGCGCCGCTCCCTGCCACGACTCCGCTCGATCTCGAGGAGGGAGGCGAGCACGTCGAGCGGAGCGCGATCGGTCTCGATCACGACGACGGCGTTCAGATACCGACCTTGATCGGGGCCCCCGACCGGATCGGTCTCGTAGACGCTGCTGACCGCGATCACGGTCCCGAGGGACTCGAGCCCGACGAGTCCCGCTCGGAGGTGACCGAGCCGATCACCGAGATTGGAGCCGAGGGCGACGGCCACCCTGGCCACCGTCAGTCACGTTCCCGTGTCAGTGACACGGACACACTGGCAACCGGCGTGGGAAGCGTCACCTCCGGCTTGTGGACCCTGACGGACACCCTCGAAACCCTCGGGTCCTCGAGCACGAGCTCGGCAGTGCGTTCGGCGACCCGCTCGATCAGGTTCCAGCGCTCGGACGAGGCCTGTTGAGCGATGGCGTCTGCCAGCTCGCCGTAGTGGATCGTCCGGGTGAGATCGTCGGTCCTGCCGGCTTCCGAGAGGTCGATGGAGATCTCGACATCGATGAGGAAGATCTGACCCCGGACCTTCTCCTCGTCGTAGACACCGTGGTGTGCGAACACACGGATGCCTTCGAGATGGATCCGGTCCGACATCACGCCGAGATGAGCGATCGACCGTCGGGTCCGAGCGGGCGTCCGATGATCTCCTGGATCACTGCGGCAGCCACGATGGGGTCGGTCAGGAGACCGAGCCTCATCAGGTAGCTGCCCATCAGGCCTGCGACCACGTCGTCGACGGTCTCACGATGCACGAGCGCCCGCGCTGCTCGACTCGAGAGCGCCTCGTCGAGCATGCCATGGATCTGTTGCACGTCCTGAGCGGTCGGCGCACCCTCGAGCGGGCAGGAGTACGTGGCCAGCCCGGCGTCTTGATAGGACTGCTGGTTGGGGTGACCGACGATGAGGTTGAGGACCGAAGTGACCTTCGCCTCTCGGATGATCCAGTTGATCTCCTCTTCGCGCCGAACTCGGCGGTGCTGGAAGCCGTTGCCGCCGATCCGATCGGACACCGCCAGCCGGTCCTGGATGATCCAGACGAATCCTCGCGGTTTGAGCCCTGTGATCATGCCTTCCCTTCTCGGGGCGTGACGATAGCCCGCACCAGGCTCAGCGCCTCACGAGACCCTGCAACGTCGTGGACCCGAACGATGTCTGCGCCCCGTTCGAAGAGCAACGCCGAAAGAATCGAGGTCGCACGGTCACGTCGTTCCGGGTCGTCGATGCCGAGGATCGTGCCGAGAAATCGCTTCCGCGATGCACCGACGAGTAGCGGATACCCGAGCTCGGCGAGTTCCGGGAGCCGTCTGACGATCTCGACGTTGTGGTCGAGGGTCTTCCCGAAACCGATCCCGGGATCGACGGCGATGCATTGAGGGTCGATGCCGGAATCGATCGCGCCACGGATGCGCTCTGAGAGGAACTCGGAGATGTCGGAGACCACCTCGGTGTAGCGGGGGTCGTGCTGCATCGTCCTGGGCTCGCCCTGCATGTGCATGACGACGACGCCCGCCCCCGACTCGGCGACGAGCCTGCGCATGTCGGGATCCCGCAACCCGCCGACATCGTTGACGATGCTCGCGCCGGCATCGACCGCGGCGCGGGCAACCCGTGGCTTCATGGTGTCGATCGAGACCACTGCGCCGGCCGAGGCCAGCCGTTCGACGACGCCGATCACCCTGGCGAGCTCTGACACTTCGTCGACGGGCTCGGCGCCGGGGCGGGTGGATTCCCCTCCGACGTCGATGATGTCTGCACCTTCGGCGATCAACTCGAGGCCGTGCTCGACGGCAGACGAATCGCGCCAACGCCCCCCGTCCGAGAAGGAGTCGGGTGTGACATTCACGATCCCCATGATGAGAGGCGGCTCGAGGAGGGCGCCCCGTATCCGCCAGGCTCGGACGCCTGCGGCCATGAATCTCTCAGACTTCGGACGCAGCGGCGTATCCGTCGCCCGGCACGGTCGTCTCGGCGGGCTCGGGAAGCTGGATCCGGAGGGATCCAGATGACGTGTGCTCCCACTTCGGGACATCGTGGAAGATCTCGGCGATCTGGTCCCGATCGACCGTCTCCTGTTCGAGGAGGATCGCCACCATCCGCTCCATGGCTTCCTTGTGGGTCGTCAGAATCTCCCTCGCCTCCTGATGGGCGGCGGCGACCAACGTCCTCACTTCGTCGTCGATGACGGCAGCGACATCGTCGGACAGATCCTGACCCTTCGTGTAGTCCCGTCCCAAGAACACCTCTCCTGCGGGCTTGCCGTACTGCAGGGGACCGAGCTTGTCGCTCATGCCGTATTCCATGACCATCTTCCGGGCGATCGACGTCGCCTTCTCGATGTCGTTGGCGGCACCCGTCGTCGGATCGACGTAGATGATCTCCTCGGCGGTCCTCCCACCGAGCAGCATGGCGAGCTGGTCGACGAGCTCCGACCGCTTCACGAGATACTTGTCGTGGGTGGGAAGGGCGAGGGTGTGTCCGAGCGACCGCCCTCGAGCGACGATCGTCACCTTGTGGACCGGGTCTGCGTTCGGGAGTGCGTAGCCGACCAGAGCGTGGCCCGTCTCGTGATAGGCGATCAGTCGCTTCTCGTCGTCGGAAAGGACCCGGGTCTTGCGTTCGGGGCCCGAGATCACCCGGTCGATGGCTTCCTCGAGTTCGGACATGCCCACCTTGGTCTTCCGACGTCTCGCGCTCAGGAGGGCTGCCTCGTTGATGAGGTTGGCCAGGTCTGCGCCGGTGAAGCCGGGGGTCCGGCGGGCGAGCACTTCCAAGTCGACCTCCGGCTCGAGCGGCTTGCCCTTTGCGTGGACTTCGAGAATCGCCTGACGGCCCTCGATCGCAGGAGCGTCGATCGTGATCTGACGGTCGAAGCGACCGGGCCGGAGCAACGCAGGGTCGAGGATGTCGGGTCGGTTGGTCGCCGCCATGACGATGACGCCCGAGGTGCCCTCGAAGCCGTCGAGCTCGACGAGAAGCTGGTTGAGCGTCTGCTCGCGCTCGTCGTGCCCGCCGCCGACGCCGGCCCCGCGATGACGTCCGACTGCGTCGATCTCGTCGATGAAGACGATCGCCGGCGCGCTCTGCTTCGCCTGATCGAACAGATCCCTGACTCGGCTGGCACCCACGCCAACGAACATCTCGACGAAGTCAGACCCGGAGATCGAGAAGAACGGGACCCCGGCTTCACCGGCGACGGCCCTGGCGAGCAGTGTCTTCCCGGTTCCCGGAGGCCCGAACAGCAGCACGCCCTTGGGGATCTTCGCTCCGATCGCGCGGTATTTGTCCGGGTGCTCGAGGAAGTCCTTGATCTCCTCGAGCTCCTCGATGGCGTTCTCGAGCCCGGCAACGTCTTTGAACGTCACCTTCGGCTGGTCCTTGTTGACGGTCTTGGCCTTGGCCTTGCCGAACTGCATGACCCGGTTTCCCGAGCCCTGCATCTGCATGAAGATGAACACCATGAACCCGATGAGGATCAGCCATGGGAGGATCGAGAAGAGGATCTCCCACAGCCCCGGCGGTTCGGGATCGGTCTCGATCGCCACGCCCGCATCGAGGAGCGCTTCGGTGACGGTCCCCTCGTACTCGGCGGGGTAGCGCACGACGAAGTCGGCAGCGGGTGCGGTGGTCTCGGACCCCTCATAGATCCCCTCTACCCGATCGGACGTGCCATAGACGGTGGCCGACTCGATCTCGCCGTTGGCGACTTGATCGAGGAATTCGGTGAGGTCGACCTCTTCAGGGGCGTTTGCCGCACCGACGAACTGCTGCGCGGTGAAGGCAACGACGACGAACACGAGGCCGTAGATCAACAGGGTTCGGAGGGTGCGGTTCAAGAAGAAGTCCTTTGTATGTCTACGCCGACATCGGCCGGTGCACCCCCCATGCTACGAGATCCCCAGCCTAAGAAAAGCCAAAGCACCCCCCGGCGGCGTGGCGCTCGCTCGCTGACGCTCGCATTGCTGCGTGTCTTCACTTCGTGAGCGTGTCGTCACTCCGTGAGCGTGTCGTTGCTTCGCAAGCGTGCCTTCACTCCGTGAGCGTGCCTTCACTCCGTGAGCGTGTCCGGCGTTGGAGGTAATCGCTCAGAGCGCCGCCCCGGAGTATCGAGCCCCGACAGGTCGCGGACACGCCGCCGAAGGCGAAGACACGCTGCGAGCCCTGCGAGCAAGACACGCTCGGTACGAGGCCGCCAGGCCGAGGACACGCCGCGAGCTCCGCACCCGGCCTCACTCGTCGGGGTTGCCTTCCATGACGCCGACGTAGGGGAGGTTGCGGTACTTGCCGGCGTAGTCGAGGCCGTATCCGATCACGAACTCGGGGCCGATCGAGAAGCCCGGGTACTTCACCTCGATCGGGACCCGCTGGATGCCCTCTTTCCACAGGAGGGCGGCGATCGCGATCGAAGCCGGTTTGCGGACGTTCAGGCTCTTGATGAGATAGCTGAGCGTGAGTCCCGAGTCGATGATGTCCTCGACGATGAGAATGTGCTTTCCGGCGATCTCCTGGTCGAGATCCTTCAGGATGCGGACGACGCCAGAACTCTGGGTCGAGGCGCCGTAGGAGCTGACCGCCATGAAATCGAACTCCACCGGGAGGTCGATGTGGCGAGCGAGGTCCGCCATGACCATGAATGCGCCCTTGAGCACCCCGACGATGAGCAGTTCCGACCCGCGGTAGTCCTCGGTGATGGCTTCGCCCATCTCTTTCAGTTTTGCGGCGATCTCCTCTTCGGAGATCAGGGTTCGAATGGTTCCCATGGGGAGTCCTGGTCGGCGACGATCTCAAGGTAGCCACTGTGACAACCGCCGGTCTCCGACGACGGCCTCCACGCGTGACGCACTCCGGGGATCCAGACGATCTCTCCGGCATCGTCCACGACGACGGGATGGCTCTCGGGTCGCAACCCGCGCTCCCTGATCGACGCGACAGCCGACTTGGATCCCTCCCTCATCGAGATCACGTCGTCGGGCTCGACGCGACGAACCCAGAGCGTGGCCTCCGATGTGACGTACCGCCACCGCGAGAGCCGCACCGGCTCGGGTTCTCCGAAGGTGAACTGGATGTCCCCCCAGACGGTTCCGCTGCGGAGTGGCTCGACACCGGGGGTCTCGGGCTTCGTCGCAACGTACAACCACGGGCCAGAAACGAAGGCGATGGCCGAAGTGTCCTCGAGTTCGGTCTGGCCGCCGAGTTCGATGACCTGCTCGACCCTGCCCACCTCCGCCTCACTCGGCGGACGCGGCGGACGGACCGCCGTCAGCATCTCCCTGATCACCTGGCGGCGGACGGTGGAATCCACCGCCACGAGCCTCCCGATCGGAGCTCGCACACCTTCTGGGGCCCGCTCCATCGGCACTCGCGAGACGGCTCGCCGGGCCAACGACGCCGCATCGGCCATGTTCCGGGCAGTGCGTTCCAGGGTCACCCTGATCGCAGGCTGATAGTCCCGCTCGATGAGGGGGATCAGCTCCGTTCGAATTCGGCTCCGGAGATGACGATCGGATTCGTTCTCGGGGTCGTCGACGAACGGCAGCCTCCGATCGATCGCGATCCGGCGGAGCTCGGACTTCGTCGACCCGAGAAACGGGCGCACGATGGGCCCGCGGGTGGCGGGGATCCCGGACAATCCGGCCGGGCCGGCTCCTCGGAACAGGTTGATGAGCACCGTCTCGGCCTGATCGTCCGAGGTGTGGGCGGTGACCAGGGTCTCCTCCGGCTCGAGTCGCTCCAGGAGCGCCTCGTATCGAGCCTCGCGCAGAGAAGTCTCCGATGACGACGAGGGCTGGATCTCGAGAACCTCGAGGTCCAGGTCGAGAGCCGAGGCGATCGCCTCGGCAGCCGAGCGCATCGCCTTCGAGCCGGCCAGGCCGTGATCGACGTGCACGCACCTGACCGACACCGATGCCTCGGCGATCAAGGCCGCCGCTGCTGCGCTGTCGGGACCGCCGGACAGTGCGACCACGATCGCCCCCCGGACGTCACCGAGCAGGTTGCGGGAGCTCATCCCACCCGACGGACCCATGCGGCGGGGTCTCGGATCTCGGTGAGTGTCGGCAGTGCATCGGGTGCCTCCCAGGCGGTGTCGACCAGGTCGAGGGACGCGATTCGCTCCACTTCGGCGATGAACTGCTCACCCTCTGCGTATTGCTTCATCTTCATCTCGATGCCGGTGAGCCGGAACAACGCCTCCACCCTGGGGTCTTTGCGCCGATTCTTCAAGATCGCAGACATCCTCGCCTGAGACGTGAGCACGCGTTCACCGATCCGATCCATCACGAAGTGGCCGTGACCCTCGAGCAGGCTCATCAGCGCCTGTACTCGATCGAGGGTCTCTGCTTGTACGGGAGAGGCGACGAAGCCCATCAGCCCCCGTTCGTCGAGGATCGGTTCAGACGCCCGACGAGCATCACGCACCCGAGTGAACATTCTGCGGAAGCGCCCCTCCCCCACTTTCGAGTGCTCGATCAGCTCGGCGATCATCCCCCGGAAGTGGTCCCGCATCCAGGGGACGCCGACGAACTGGGCGCGGTGAGCCGATTCGTGCAGTGCGATCCACAAACGGAAATCGGCCGGAGAGAACTGATTGCTTCGCTCCATCGAGAGGATGTTGCCCCCGACGAATGCGATCGAATCGGCGTCGTCCTCTGCGGGCAGAACCAACTCGTATTGGCCGAGCACGCGTTTGGAGAGGAATCCGAGCAATGCGCCGACTTCGGTCACCACGAGTCGACGTGAGACCGCCTCGACCGGAGTCGACTCGTCGGCATTGAACGCCGGAAGCGCGTCACCGACCATCTTGGTGTATCCCCCGATGTTGCGATCGACCCACTCTCGACGGGACACCACGGCCACGGAAGGGGCGCCGGGAAGCTCCAGGCCGGTCGCCTCGGTCACCATCTCACTCGCGGATGCGACGACCGAGGGCAGAGTCGCAGCGAGATGTTCGAAGTGATACGAACCTGCGAGTTCGTACTCCCCGGCGATCAGGCCCGCCACCCGGCCGGCAAAGGGCCAGGGCAGCTCGTCGGTCATTCGACCACTTTGTACCGCGTGCGGACGACGCGCACGAAATACATGACGACCGTCGACAGCAGCGCGATGGCGGCGATCAGCAGACCGGTCGGGACGAGGAACTTCGTCGTCCATGCGGGCTCGATCTCGTCGTCTGCAGCGGGCTCGACGACGACAGCCGGCTCATATGCGGGCTGGATGAGCGTCTCAGGGTTCTCTTCTGCGACCTCTTCGACGTCTGATGAGGTCGATCCGTCTTCGGCGGCTGCAGCAGGGAGCGCAGCCGAGATCAGGAGCAGGCCGATGAGCGTGACGAGGATGAAGCGGAGCGATCGCATGACTTGGGCGAGAATACCCCGACGATCGCGGACTTCACAGCCATGCTGCGTCACACCGGTGACCGCACAACCTTCAGTCGATCCGACCATCCGAGCGGATGATCGACTTCAAGCGGAGCATCAGCTCGGCCGGAACCTCTTCCTGCAGCCTGGAACGGACCACCAGCTTGAGACGGCGTTCGAAGTCGAAGGCGTTGAAACACGGCGGGCAATCGTCCAGGTGAACCTTGATGACCTCTGCGGAATCGTCGGTCAACTCGCCGTCGATGTAGAGATAGATCTTTTCGAGTGCGTCGTCGCAGTTCCTGTTCATGATCTTCCGGTCCGGTCAGTCACGGGCCGCCACCCCCTCGTCCTCGGAGTCGGGGAGCAGGCCTCTGGTCCTTGCGTATTCGTACAACTCGCGCTGGAGCGCTTTTCTTCCCCGGTGGAGTCTCGACATGACCGTCCCGATGGGGATGTCGAGGATCTCGGCGATCTCTTTGTAGGCGAATCCCTCGAGGTCGGCGAGCAGCACGGGCACCCGGAAATTCTCGGGAAGCGCCTCGACCGCGGCCTTGATGTCGGCTTCGACCAATCCTTCCAGGACCACCTCTTCGGCGCTCGTGGAGAAGTCGGCTGCCTCCGCCGATCCGATCTTCCGGTACAGATAGAGATCCTGCGTGTCGCCGAGCTCCACCTCGTCGGGGCGCCGCTGCTTCTTCCGATACCGGTTGATGTACGTGTTGGTCAGGATGCGATAGAGCCAGGCCTTGAGGTTCGTCCCCGCCTCGAAGGTGTGATAGGCGCGATACGCCTTCAAGAAGGTCTCTTGAACCAGGTCCTCCGCATCGGCCGGATTGCGCGCCATCCGCATGGCCGCGGAATACAGCTGCGACGCATACTGCATCGCATCGTCTTCGAAGGTCGCCTGGTCAGCCACGATGGAAACGGTAGCTGTGGATCGCTCAGACGAGGAACGCACGACGAACGCTGCGCCGGAGGGTTCGATGGAGCCGAGGAGGGGATTTGAACCCCTGACCTATTCATTACGAGTGAATTGCTCTACCCCTGAGCTACCTCGGCAGAACGCGAATGATATCGCACGCCCGTACGCCCAGGCAATCCCGGGCTCGCACGTTTGCGCTCGCCTCGCTGCGTGTCTTCACTCCGTGAGCGTGTCGTTGCTTCGCAAGCGTGTCCGCACCTCTGGCGCTCCGGCCGTGCTCCCGGCGGAGATGCCGAGCCCGGACACGCCGCCGTAGGCGAGAACACGCTCCGGCCGCCAGGCCGGAAGACACGCTCGAGCGCCAGCGAGAAGAAACGCTGCGAGGAGCCCACCGAGGCCGAACCTCAACTCGCCAGGTTTGTGAAGAGGTTCGTGAGGAGGAGATTGCGGCGGAGGTTGGCGTTGAGATCGGTGATCGCATCGAGGATCAACTCGGTGTTGCGGACCGCCCGCTTCGGCGAGATGGCGGTGAGGTCGGCGGGCGGGAGGTCTGTGTTCCTCAGCGGCGCCCCGTACTGGATGGCGGCTGCGTCGGCATACCAGGTGGCGAGGATCTCGAGCCCCGACTCCATGAGCGCGGCGGTCGTCCGCCGCTCCTCACGCTGGCGTTCGTCTTTGGGGAGGTCACTGTCGGAGACGGCGCGGCTCGCCAACGGGGCGACCCAGCTCTCCACCTCCGCTGCGAGCAGCGCCGCCTCACCGGGTCGTTCGCTGAGCCGCGTCGGCAGCCCCAACCAGTGCTGCCGGAACGAGTCGATCTCGGTGTCGGTGATGAGCCCGATGGCAACACCGGGCCGTCCACCCGAAACTCTCGAGAGCGCGGTGGCACGCTGCGGCTCGACACCCTGTTCCACGAGAAACTGCTCGATGAGGCCGCTCGGCACCCGCCCCATGTGGATGGTCCGGCATCGACTGTTCACCGTCGACGGCAGATCCGTCTCCGATTCGGTGACCAGCAGGAAGATCGTCGAGCCGGTCGGCTCCTCGAGCGTCTTGAGGAGAACATTCGCAGCTTGCTCGGTGAGCATCCCTGCGTCCGGAACCAGGAAGACCTTGCTTTCGGACTCCACCGGCATCATCGTCGCCGAGCCCACGATGCCTCGCGCCTGTTCGACGCCGATGCTCTGGCGTCCCTCCAGTCCGATCTCGATCAGGTCCGGATGGTTTCCCGTTCGGATTCGCCGGCACGAGCGACAGTCCTCTTCGTGGTTTCCGGACTCGGGACACAGCAACACCCTGGCGAACTCGGTCGCCACCGTGGCCTTCCCGATGGAGGCGGCACCGACGAACAGGTAGCTGTTCGCCGGGCGCCGCGCCTCGCGCACCAGCATCTCGGTCACCCGAACATGTCCGACGATCCCCTCAAACACGGCCCGACTCCCTGAGAGCCGCCTCGAAGACCCTGTCAACCAACTGCTCGGGGGTCGCCCCGGCGTCGAGCACCATCACCCTGTCGTCGGCGGCGGCGATCTCCCGGTAGGTGTCGGCCACGACTCGCTGGAGTTCGAGACCTCCATCACCCATCCGGTCCCGCTCGGTCTCGCGGGCGAACCCCACGGCAGGATCGATGTCCAGCAGCACCACCAGGTCGGGTAGGACGCCATCGAGAACGGTCTCGTTGAGTCGGCGCACCTCGTGAACACCGAGGCCGCGCCCACCGCCCTGATAGGCGAGCGATGAGTAGTACGACCGGTCGGAGACGACCCAGGTTCCTGCCGCCAACGCAGGGGAGATCACCTCTGCGGCCAGCTGCGCTCGCGAAGCTGCGAAGAGGGCGGCCTCCGCCCAAGGGGCCATATCGCCGGCGTGGAGGAGGAGGCGCCTGAGTTCCTCGCCGAGGTCGGTTCCACCGGGCTCTCTCACGGGAATCGTCGGGATCCCCCGCTCGGACAGGCGCTCGACCAGGCGTCGGCCGAGGGTGCTCTTGCCCGAGCCTTCGACACCTTCCAGCGCCACATAGAAGCCGCTCATGAGCCCTTCTCGCGTCGGTCGCCTTTCACCCACGTCACGGCGTCCGAGGCGTCGCGCAGGACGCGGTAGTCGTGATCGGTGAGCGGCTCGCCGACGAGCTGCTGTCTGACCGCCCAGACGGCCCCGATACCGGTGACGAAGATCGTCGCACCGCTGAGGATGATGACGGCTCGCACTCCATTCGAGAACAGGCCGGGGAAGACTCCTCGCATGGCGGCTGCGCCGACCCCGGCCAGGGCGAACGAGACGAGCAGCGCGGCGCGGGCAAAGGAGAACAGGGCGGCGAACGTCCTGCCGCGCAGATCGTCTGAGACCACGGCGTGGAGGTGGGTGAAGCCGGTGACGTAGGCCACCCCGGTGCCGACTCCGGCCAGGAGCACCCAGGCCGCTGCGCCACCGGCCGTGGACGTGCCGGCTGCGAATCCGATCGACATGCCGACGATGACGAGTGCGAAGCCGAAGAGCGGCTCTCGCCGCTGGATCGACCGGCCCCAGAGCGTCATGGCGCCCATGCCGACACCGACTCCGACGCCCAGCGCGGTGACGATGATTCCGTACCCGGAGTCGCCGGCTTTGAGCACCTCGTTGGAGAAGGGCTGGCCGAGCACGAACAACGCTCCCCCGCCGAACAACCCGACGGCCATCCCGATCACCATCCGGCGAACGGCGCCGAATCCGAGGACGAACCGGAAACCGTCCACCATGTCGCGCAGCGGCGCCCGCACGTCGAGCGCCGACTCGGCTTCACGGTCACGAGACAGATGGAGCTTCGGGATCCCGATGGTGACGACGATGATGCCGGACGCGACGAAGGTGATCGCGTCGAAGGCGAATGACGCCGACAGACCGGGATTCATCGCCCACGGCATCAGCGTTCCGCCGAACTGGGCGATCAGAGCGAAGATCGCCGACCCCACCGGTGCCGTCCCGTACCCGGCGAGCAGATTGAGTCCGTTGGCCGCCATGAGGTGCTCCCTTGGGATGAGCAGCGGGACGACCGCCTCACGCGCCGGCTGGCGGACCAGCGAGAGCACTTCGATGGCGAAGGTGATCAGGAACAGGTCGCGGAAGTTGCCGACGAACACGAGCACCAGCACCAGCGCGGCCCGACCGAAGTCGGCAACGATCATCGTCTTCTTGCGGTCGAAACGGTCAGCGACGACCCCGCCGATGACGCCGATGATCAGACCGGGAAGGAACCTCGCCGTCAGCGGGACCAGGATGGCGATACCCGAGTTCAGACGATCGCCGGAGATCTCGGTGGCGAGAGAAAAGGTCGCGAACAGCGTGACCCAGTCGCCCAGACTCGAGATCAGCTGACTCCACCACAGGCGAGCGAACGGCCCCTTGCGGACGAGGTCGCGCCCCCTGATCTTCCCGACCTCGATGTCCATGGCAGCGAGGTTATCGACTCCGGGACCAGATGCGACCGTGCAGATCGAGGACGTCGGCCTCTCCGGGCCGTCGAGAGGACGCGATACGTTGGAATCGGAGCCGCACACCGAGAGGCTCCGGAGAGGACGACGATGGTCGCCTTGGTTCAGGAGACCCCCTGGCGATGGCGGATTCCGCAACACGGCCAGATGCGAGTGGACGGTGTGTTGTTCGCTTCCGAAGATCTGTTGCCCGCAGTCGCAACCGACCGGTCCCTCGAACAGGTCGTCGATGTGGCGAGTCTTCCCGGCATCGTCGAAGCCTCGTATGCGATGCCCGACGTTCACTGGGGCTACGGCTTCCCGATCGGAGGAGTGGCGGCAACCGACGTCGGGGCCGGCGGGGTCGTGTCACCAGGCGGAGTCGGATTCGACATCTCCTGTGGTGTGCGACTGCTGCTGTCGGGGTTCGAGATCGGCGAGTTGCGCGCTCGGCTGCCGGCGCTCATGGACGACCTGGCACATCGGACTCCTGCCGGCATCGGTCCCGGCGGAATCCTGGAGGTCGGAACCATCGACGAGCTCGAATCGATCCTCGTGGAAGGCGTCCCGGAGGTGGTCAGACGCGGCCTCGGGAATCAACGCGACCTCGACCGGTGCGAGGACGGAGGTGTCCTCGGCGGAGCAGACCCTTCGAGGGTGAGCCGACACGCACTCGACCGAGGCATCCGGCAGGTGGGGAGTCTCGGGTCGGGCAACCACTTCCTCGAGGTCCAGGCCGTCGACGAGATCTACGATGCCGCAGCCGCAGCCGCCTTCGAGCTGCATGAAGGCCAGGTCTGCGTCATGATCCACTCCGGATCGCGCGGTCTCGGGCACCAGATCTGTACCGATCACGTCAAGTCGATGGAGGCGGCGATGAGTCGGCACGGGATCACCGTTCCCGATCGACAGCTGGCGTGCGCACCGGTGCAGTCGTCGGAGGGTTCCGCCTACCTCGCAGCGATGGCGGCCGCCGCGAACTACGGGCGAGTGAACCGGCACATGCTCGGAGAGGCGGCTCGGAGGTCGTTCGGCGCCGTTGTGGGGTCCGACGACCTGGACCTCCTCTATGACGTGTCACACAATCTCGCCAAACTCGAGGACCACGAGGTCGCCGGCCGGCAGCGCCTGCTGTGTGTGCATCGAAAAGGGGCGACGCGAGCACTGCCGCCCGGGCATGCCGACCTCCCCGAAGACCTCTTCGAGGTGGGCCAGCCGGTGCTGGTACCGGGATCGATGGGCACTGCGTCCTACGTCCTGGTCGGAGTCGACGGCTCGAACGCCTTCCACTCGACGTGTCACGGGGCAGGGAGAGTGATGAGCCGCCACGCCGCTCGCAAACAGACCTCCGGACCGGAACTCCGGGAACACCTCGCTCGACTCGGAGTCGAGGTGAGAGCCCGGTCCGCCAGAGGCCTCACCGAGGAGGCCCCGGCCTCGTACAAGGACGTCGATGCCGTGGTCGAAGTGGTCGAACGGGCCGGGCTCGCCCGGCGAGTCGCTCGCCTCGTGCCGGTCGGTGTCGTGAAGGGTTAGACGTCGACGATGAAGCGGCACCGATGGACGGTCCCGCGGGCGTCCACGGACAGCCGCACGATGCCCTTCGGCGCCGCACCGGTCAGCTGAACCGAGTCCGGTGGCGCCACGGTCGTCCGCAACTCGAGTCCACCGTCGGTCGAGGCCTCCACCGAGACCGCGACCGGAACGAGATCGGAAGTGTCGAACAGGTAGATCAGATGCTCGAGGACGGCCTCGACCATGCTCTGAAACGATCCAGGAGGGACCCGGAGCACCTGGCCATCCCGAGTCTCGCCTGCCGTCTGCGACACACAGATCCCCAGCAGGCCGGCAGCCGCCTCCTCGGCACAGGCCGCTCCGTCACCGGCCCATGCCTCGATGATGACATCGGCGGTGTGAGGCAGCGTGTTCCACCCGCGATCCTGCGAGCTCATCTCCCACCGGTCACGTCGGCTCGATCGTTGTGGAGGAGATGGTCACCGAACCAGACGCGGGCGAGGTCAGCAACCGTCTCGAGCGCACCCGGCTCCGAGAACAGATGACCTGCGCCCGGCACAACCCAGATGCGGTTCGGACACGTCATCTGCGCAGCCGCCCGACGATTGAGCTCGAGGACGTGGCGGTCCTCACCACCGACGATGAGCAGCGTCGGTGCAGTCACAGAAGGGAGTCTCGACTCGGCGAGATCCGGACGACCACCTCGAGAGACGACGGCGCTCACTGCGACTCTGGAGTCGGCCGCTGCCCACAATGCGGCGGCGGCCCCGGTGCTGGCACCGAAGTAGCCGATCCGGGCGCCGGCGACCTCGGGTCGGCGGCGCAACCACGATGTCACTCCGAGGAGGCGCTCGGCGAGCAGCTCGATGTCGAACACGTTTCGACGATCACCCTCCTCGGCGCCTGTCAAGAGGTCGAACAGCAGTGTGCCGAGCCCGGCGCGTCGCAACTCACCAGCCACGAAGACATTGCGAGGGCTGTGCCGACTGCTTCCACTTCCGTGGGAGAAGACGACCACACCTCTGCACCCACTCTCCACCGACAGGTGCCCGGTGAGCCGCACCTGGCCGAGATCGATTTCGACGTCACCGTCGAAGAACGCATCGGCAACCGACCCTCCCGACTGCAGGAGCCGGACCACGCCCTCGTCGGTCAGCTCGGAGACAGCCTCGTAGAACGTCGCTTCGGCGCCGTCGGGGGCCGAAGCGTCGAGCGTCACCAGCTCGTCCACCGAAACGGCGAGTAGCCGGGCTCGGCCCGACGAGACCGCGGGAACCGCCAGCAATACTCTGGCTGCACCTTCCGCCCGCGCGATGGCACTGGCAGCCCGGGTCGCTGATACCGAAGCCATCCCGTCATCGACGATCAGGACGGTGGCACCCGCCAATGGCCGCCTCGGGCGCTCACCGCGGAACCGGCGAGCCTGACGCTCGACCTCGATCCGCTCGCGCATCTCCAGAGCCCTGACCGCCGACTCGTCGAGCCCCAGGGCATCGGCCGCCCCGTTCTCCAGGACCCGGACGCCCCCTTCGCCGACGGCTCCAACCACGGATCCGCCGGGGACACCGAACTCCCGCACGACGAGCACATCGAGCGGCGCCTCGAGCAGTCTGGCGATCTCGGACGCGACCAGGATTCCATCGCGAGAAAGGCCGATCACGACGACGTCTTCGCGCTCGGCACCGAGATCTCTCCTCAACACCAGACCCAGGCGGTGGCCGGCATCCTCACGATCGACGAACTTCATGTCCCTCTCCTGCGACCCACCATCGCGCACGTGAGGCGCTGTGGAAAGAGTCACCTTTCCCGCACCCCGGGGACGAGCCTCGGCTTGACAGTATTTCCACGGGTGCCGTAGCTTGGCGCCCGTGCCAAAAACACTCGTGATCGTCGAATCGCCCACAAAAGCCAAGAAGATCAAAGGGTTTCTCGGGTCTGACGTGGTCGTCGAGGCCTCGATGGGCCACGTCCGCGATCTCCCCCGGTCCGCATCGGAGGTGCCCGCCCGATACAAAGACGAGCCTTGGGGACGGCTCGGCGTCAATGTCGACGAGGGTTTCGAGCCGATCTACGTCAACTCCAAGAATCGACGCGAACAGATCAAGAAGCTCAAATCGCTGATCAAGGACGCCGACGAGCTCTACCTCGCGACGGACGAGGACCGCGAGGGAGAGTCGATCGCCTGGCATCTCGCCGAGATCCTCAAGCCGAAGATCCCGGTGAAGCGCATGGTGTTCCACGAGATCACCGAACGCGCCATCCAGGAGGCATTCGACAGCCCCCGCGACATCGACGAGCGACTCGTCGACGCCCAGGAGGCCCGCCGCATCCTCGATCGGTTGTACGGCTACGAGGTCTCGCCCGTGCTGTGGAAGAAGGTCGCCTCGGGGCTCTCGGCGGGACGTGTCCAGTCGGTGGCGGTCCGCATCATCGTCGAGCGCGAACGCGAGCGCATGGCGTTCGTCTCGGCCTCCTATTGGGACATCGAAGGCACGTTCTCCAAGCCGGAAGACCCCATCGAGTTCTCTGCGAAGCTGGTCGGAGTCGACGGTGCACGGGTTGCGACCGGACGAGACTTCGATGCGAACGGCGAACTGACTTCCGATGCCGTCGCCCTCGACGCTTCGGCCGCCGCTTCACTCGTCGAAGGCCTGCAGGACTCGGACTTCGCGGTCCGGTCCACCGAGACCAAGCCGTACACCCGGCGCCCCTACCCCCCGTTCCGCACGTCGACCATGCAGGCCGAGGCGGGAAGGAAACTCCGATTCTCGAGTGCGCGAACCATGTCGGTGGCACAACGCCTGTACGAGAACGGATACATCACCTACATGCGAACGGACTCGACCACGCTCTCCGGCGAGGCGATCACGAACGCCCGGGCATCGATCGAGAAGCTGTACGGCGACGACTACCTGCCGGCAGAGCCCCGTTTCTACGGATCCCAGGCGAAGAACGCGCAGGAGGCCCACGAGGCGATCCGCCCTGCCGGCGACACGTGGAAGACACCTGCCGAGGTCTCCCGGGACGTCGGCGCCGATGAGGCCAAGCTCTACGACCTGATCTGGAAGCGGACGGTGGCGTGCCAGATGCCGGACGCCAAAGGCGAGTCGGTCTCGGTCCGGCTCGGCGCAACCTCCTCCGATGGCCGGGATGCCGAGTTCTCCGCTTCCGGCCGCACGATCACGTTTCCTGGCTTCCTCAAGGCCTATGTGGCTTCGATCGACGACCCGACCGCCATGGCAGACGACGACGAAAATGCCCTTCCCGGACTGGCGGAAGGCGACGCTCTCGACGCCGCATCTCTGGAGCCGACCGGGCACGAGACCAAGCCGCCATCGCGCTACAACGAGTCTTCGCTCGTCGAGCGCATGGAAGAGCTCGGCGTCGGTCGCCCGTCGACGTACGCCTCGATCATCTCGACGATCCAGGATCGCGGCTACGTCTGGAAGCGAGGCAATGCACTCATTCCGTCGTTCACTGCCTTCGCCGTGGTCACGTTGCTCGAGCAGAGTTTCCCGAACCTCGTCGACTACGAGTTCACCGCCCGCATGGAGAACGACCTCGACGATATCGCCCGTGGCGAGGAGGATCGGGTCCCGTGGCTCGATCGCTTCTATCACGGCTCCGAAGGACTCAAGGAGACCGTCGAGAGCCGGTTGGGTGAGATCGATGCGCGTGCAGTCAATTCGATTCCGATCGGGACGGACGACCAGGGCAGAGAGATCGTCGCACGGGTCGGCAAGTACGGCCCGTTTCTCCAGCGTGGCGAGGATCGGGGTGGGATCCCCGACGACGTGCCACCGGACGAGCTGACGATCGAAAAGGCAACGGAACTGATCGACGACCAGTCACGAGGCGACAAGATCCTGGGGACCGATCCAGACTCCGGGATGACCGTGTACGCCAGGACCGGGCGATTCGGCCCCTACGTCCAGCTGGGCGAGCAGGAAGAGGGCTCGAAGACCAAGCCGAAGCGGTCGTCGCTTCTCAAGGGGATGGAACTCGACGCCCTCGGCCTGGATGACGCGCTGAAGCTGCTGTCGCTCCCCCGCACGGTCGGCACGGACGAGGACGGCGAGGAGATCCTGGCGCTCAACGGCCGGTACGGCCCGTACATCCAACGGGGGAAGGATCGCCGGAGTCTCGAGACCGAAGAGCAGCTGTTCACGCTCACGGTCCCCGAAGCGCTGAAGCTGTTGGCAGAGCCCCCTCGGCGACGCGGGCAGCGCGCCGCTTCCGGGCCGCTGAAGGAGCTCGGGGAACATCCCGACACCAAGAAGCCGGTGGTGGTGAAGTCGGGTCGCTACGGCCCGTATGTGACCGATGGCGAGGTCAACGCCTCACTCCGCAAGGGTGACGACCCCGAGAAGATCACGATGGATCGGGCGGTCGAGTTGTTGGCCGCCAGGCGGGCCAAGCTCGGCGAGTAGTGCCCAGCGTCTTCATCACGGGGGCTTCCACCGGGATCGGCCGCGATGCCGCAGTGCGGATGTCTCGACGAGGTTGGACCACCTTCGGCGGGGTCCGGAGCGATGTCGATGCCGAATCACTCGTGTCCGAGTCGGCCGGCCTGATCACCCCGGTCCGATGTGACGTCACCGACAGCGAGCAGATCGCAGCAGCCGCAGACCAGGTGCTGACGGCCACGAGCGGCGCTCTGACCGGCTTGGTCAACAACGCCGGAGTCGCTCGGCCCGGGCCGCTCGAGTTCCTCCCGATCGAGGATCTGCGTGAGCAACTCGAAGTCAACGTGGTGGGTCAGCTCGCGGTGACACAGGCCTTCGTCGACGCGCTCAGGAACGAGGAAGGGCGCATCGTCAACATCGGTTCCGTGTCGGGGATGTATGGGGCTCCCGGCATCGGTGCCTACGCCATGTCGAAGTTCGCGCTGGAAGCATTCAACGACGTGCTCAGACGAGAGCTCGCCCCCTGGAAGATCTCGGTTTCGCTCATCCAGCCGGGATCCGTCGAGACCCCGATCTGGGACAAGGCCGTCGCGGCCGCCGAGCCACTGCTGGAGTCCGTCGACGAGCAGCAACGCGCGAGATACGAGCGGTTGATCGGACCGCTGGCACGCGGTGCGTCCACCCCGAAACAGACTCCGGTCTCGAGGGTGAGCGACGCGATCGAACATGCCCTGGCGGATCGTCGGCCCAGAACCCGGTATGCCGTCGGCCCCAGCGCCCGATGGATCACGGTCCTCCGGAGGTTGCTCCCCGATCGCGGTCTCGACCAGCTCGTCCGCATCCGTCGTGGTGGAGAGGACTGAACCTCGATCTCCGCCGGTGAGGAGTCAGGCGACGCCGATCCACGCCCCCGGCCTGGAAGGGGAATCCCAGCACGAACAGATTGGGGCCTTTCACCATCGCCTCTCCGACGCCCTTGGTCTGGAAGAGCTTGGGAGGAAGCGGAAGCCCGACGTCGGCCGGCGATCGTCTCGATTGTCGACGTTGAACCTCTCAACGTCCGTTCTCCGCAGGCCTTCGCCGTGCCAGCGTCACCGGAGGCGCGCCCTTTCAGCGGACGCGTCGCGGCGACCGTGTCATACTCGGCTGCATGAGTGATGTCATCATCTCCGTCGACGGGCCGGTCGCAACGATCACGCTCGACCGACCGGAGCGCCGAAACGCCCTGTCCCTCGAGTTCATGAACGAGTTGATCGCCGCCCTCCGGGGTCTGGGGTCCGGAACCGAGGTGGTGATCCTGGCGGCGAATGGACCGGCATTCTCGGCGGGGCACGACCTCAGCGAAATCGTCGGTGGTGAGCCGGGGTTCTTCCGGGAACTGTTCGACACCTGCACGGTCCTCATGGAGACCATCCACGACATCCCGCAGCCGGTCGTTGCGAGAGTGCATGGGGTGGCCACCGCGGCCGGATGCCAGCTGGTTGCCTCCTGCGACCTGGCGGTTGCCGCCGACAGCGCCACGTTCGCCACGCCCGGGGTGAAGATCGGCTTGTTCTGCTCGACGCCGATGGTCCCGATCTCACGCGCGATCGGACGCAAGCGGGCGATGCAGATGCTGCTGACCGGAGAACCCATCGATGCCCGCACGGCCGTCGAGTGGGGGCTGGTCAACATGGCCGTGCCGTCCGACGCGCTGGACCGACACATCGATGATCTCATCTCGAAGATCCTCCGATTCAGCCCGACCGTGATCGGCCTCGGCAAGGAGACGTTCTACTCACAGATCGACCTGGAGGAGCACGCTGCATACGACGTCGCCAAGACCGTGATGGCGGACAACGCGGCCTTGCCAGACGCCCAGGAAGGGATGTCCGCGTTCCTCGAGAAGCGTGCACCGGAGTGGAAGCGATGAGCAAGGTCTCGATCACCGAGTTGACGCCCGGCATCATGCTGGAACGGTCTGCAGACGTGTTCGGCGACAAGACGGCCATCGTCTACGAAGACCGGTCGCTGACCTACGAGGAGTTCCGTACCGAGACGATCCGAACGGCTCGGGCCCTGATGGCCTCCGGCATCGGCGAAGGCGACCGGGTGGCGTACCTGATGCCGAACCTCCCCGAGATGCTCGTCGCCCACTTCGCCGTCCCGCTCATCCCCGCAGTGTTGGTGGCGATCAACACCCGACTGTCCGGACCCGAGATCGAGTACATCCTCGACCACTCCGGCGCCTCGATGCTCGTTGTCGACTCTGCCCTGTTTCCGGTGGTCGCCGACCATCTCGAAGGGCGCCCGAAGCTGCGCGAGGTGGTGGTGGCCCACGACCCGGCGTCCGGTGTTGAGCCCGTCGAATCCCACACGTCGTTCCAGGATTTCCTCGCGCGTGGGTCGGACGCGCCACTGCCGTTCACGGTCGACGACGAGGAGCGGACCATCTCGATCAACTACACCTCGGGGACGACCGGGCGCCCGAAAGGTGTCATGTACACCCATCGCGGCGGCTATCTCAACGCTGTCGCCGAAGTCATCCACTCGAACCACGTCCCCGAGTCGGTCTATCTCTGGACCCTCCCGATGTTCCACTGCAATGGCTGGTGCACCACATGGGGCGTCACGGCCATCGGTGGCACCCACATCTGCCTGCGGGCACCCGAACCCGGCGCCATCTGGAAGGCAATCCGAGAACACGGGGTCACGCATCTCAACGCCGCGCCAACCGTGCTGGTGTCGATGGTCAACCATCCCGATGCCGGACCACTCCCTCAACGAGATGGCAACCCGTTCGTGGTAACCACGGCCGGCGCACCGCCCAGTCCGACGATCATCGCCCAGATGAACGAGCTGGGGGCGAAGATGGTCCACGTCTACGGGCTCACCGAGACCTACGGTCCGTACACGATCTGCGAGCCACAGCCAGAGTGGGACGATGCCCCGCTCGACGAGCGGGTTCGACTGATGGCCCGCCAAGGCGTTGCCTACCTCGGCGCCGACCCGATCCGGGTCGTCGACGACGACATGAACGACGTCTCACGCGACGGAGCGACCATGGGAGAGGTCATCATGCGCGGCAACAACGTCATGAAGGGGTATCACGACGACCCCGAAGCGACCGAGAAGGCGTTCCGGGGAGGCTGGTTCCACTCGGGTGACCTCGGGGTCTGGCACGCCGACGGCTACATCGAGCTGAGGGACCGGAGCAAGGACATCATCATCTCCGGCGGTGAGAACATCTCGACGATAGAAGTCGAGCAGGCCGTGGTCAGCCACGATGCGGTGCTCGAAGCGGCGGTCGTCGCCATGCCGCACGAGCACTGGGGCGAGCGCCCGATCGCATACGTGACACTCAAGCCCGGGGCCAGCGTTGCGCCCGAGGAGATCATCGCCCATGTCCGCGACCGCCTCGCCCACTACAAGGCACCAGACGTCGTGGAGATCGTCGATCAGCTCCCCAAGACCTCGACCGGCAAGATCCAGAAGTTCGTCCTGCGTGAGCCCCTGTGGGCGGATCGGGAAGCCAGGATCAACTGAAGAGGCGCAGCACGCAGCACGCACCACGCAGCACACCGGCCGCTATGAGCCATGAGTGATGAGCGATGAGCAGGCGTTTGACCCAGGCTTTCTTGTCATAGGGGTGAGAGATACTGCGTCATGGATCGAGCGATCGACTTCGAGGCCCTGACACCGGATCAGTTGGAGCAGGTGCTGGGTGCCGCAGAGCGCCGGATCGCCCAGCTGCGATGGCTCCAGGTGCAAGCCATTCGCAGTGCCATCCGACGACAGGTTCCGCTCGGTGATGGATGCCGCACGACGGCCGAGTGGATCCGAGGTCGGGTCGATACGACACCCGAAACCGCCCGCAGTCTCGAAGCGGTTGCCGATCTCGACCGGGCAGCACTCGACCGTGCCCTCGAAGATGGAGTCGCTGGATTCGATCGCGTTGCAGAAGCTGCCCGAGGGTCGAGCACGGACCTCGCACCACACCTCGACATCGCCGGAATGCGGCGTGTCGCCGCTCGTCGCCACCGGGTCAGCCGAGATCAGGAGATCGCAGCCCACCGAACGAAATCGGTCACCTACCAGCGCGACCTCTTCGGCACCGTCGGCCATCTTCGAGCCGACGGGCCGGCCATCGACACCGACCTGATCTACGGCGCAATTCGCGATGTCGCCGACCAACTTCCTCGCGCTCCCCGGCCCGAGCCGAGGGCTGCCCGCGAGTTCGACAGCCTCCTCGCACTTGCGCTGAATCGTGGGGCACCATCAGACGGATCAGCGAAGGTAGAGACCGGCGATCGTCGCCCGGTCGCAACGGTGTTCATCGATGCCGTCGAGGCCGCCACCACCAACGGGGAGGCCGGCGCCTGGACCGCTTCTGGATCACGGGTGGGACCCAACACGCTCGAACGGATTCTCTGCGACGGTGTCGTCGAACTCACCGCTGTGACCTCGGACGGCATGCCCCTGGCGGTAGGGACCGCCCGATCGGTGATCCCGCCAAGGACGCGCCGGTATGTGCTCGCCAGAGACGGCGGCTGCGCCGCCGACGGCTGCACGTCGATGACCCGTCTCCAACCGCATCACATCAGACCGAGATCGCAGCTCGGCGACAATCATCCCGACAACCTCACCACGCTCTGTTGGTTTCATCATCACGTCGTCGTCCACGGACGCGGGTTCCGGATCGATCCCGACTCGCCGTCACAGCGCCGACGCTTCCTCCCGCCGGACGTCGGATCCAACGATCCGCCGTAGCCAGTCCCCGCCCAACGCACCCGGCCCATCCTTCATCAAACTCCCGCCTCAACCCGACACCGCCGGGATTCCGGCGCGTGTCGACAAGGCGAGCGACGTTTGCGCCGTAGGCGAACTGCCCTTTCCGCCTGCGCCAATCGACTCTGATCGGGTGAGCGTGTCGGCGCGACCATGAGTGCATCGACACGCAAACCCCGACGCTCACCGAGGA
>CBDTXZ010000016.1:0-31787 GCA_965364515.1 uncultured bacterium | reverse complement strand
ATGCCAAGGGCAGGTGTGTGCTGCCGGGCTTCGTCGACTCACACACCCATCTGGTATTCGCCGGCGACCGGGCCGAGGAGTTCACGGCGCGGATGGCAGGAGCCTCCTACGACGGTGGTGGAATCCGGGTGACCACCGAAGCGACCCGCTCCGCCGGCACCGACCGACTCGTCGAACTGACCGCCCGACGGATCGCCGAGGCCAGGCGCTCGGGCACGACCACCCTGGAGATCAAATCCGGCTACGGCCTCACCGTTGCCGATGAGGTGAGGAGCCTGGAAGTGGCCCGGCGTTTCACGTCGGAGACGACGTTCCTCGGGGCACATCTCGTGCCGTCCGAGTTCATCGGCCGCACCGACGAGTACGTCGACCTCGTCTGCGGCGAGATGTTGGAGGCGGCCGCTCCGCTCGCCAAGTGGATCGACGTCTTCTGCGAACGAGGAGCCTTCGACGCCGACCAGTCTGCTCGCGTCCTCGAGGCCGGGAGAGACGCAGGTCTCGGCTTACGAGTCCACGGCAATCAACTCGGCCAGGGCCCCGGGGTCCAGTTGGCAGTGGAACACGGATGCGCTTCGGTGGATCACTGCACGTATCTCTCGGACGACGACATCGAATCGCTCGCTTCCTCCGACACCGTGGCGACCTTCCTCCCTGCCACCGACTTCTCCACCCGTCAGCCCTACCCCGATGCCCGTCGGGTCATCGACGCAGGAGCCCGAGTGGCGATCGCATCGAACTGCAATCCCGGGTCGAGCTACACCACGTCGCTGCCCTTCTGCATCGCCCTGGCCGTCCGAGACATGGGAATGACGATCGAGGAAGCGCTGCAGGCAGTCACGGTGGGCGGCGCCAGTGCCCTCCGCAGGGAAGACCTCGGCCGTCTCACTCCCGGTTCCGTCGGCAGCGCTGTGATGCTCGATGCCCCCAGCTACCACCACCTGGCGTATCGACCAGGTGTGCAACTCGTCGAACGTGTCATCGGGTAGTCGCCGATGAGCGATGGGGCATCCCTGCAGATCTCCGCGCTGTTCGCGCGTCAACACCGTCTCGAGAGCGAGGCTGCTCGTGTGATCATGGATCTGAAGCTGTACGACGTACTGGGGATCGCCGGCGTCGCCAATCCTGTGGGAAGCCTGGCCCTTGGACCTCAAGGGGTCGATCCCGGCGGCCAGCCAGCCCCGTGCATCTTCGACCGGCCTCGGCTCGCTCGAAGGCGCCCGCGACAACCACCTCGCGTTTGACGGCGTGAAGCTCGCCGGCGAGCAGGAAACCTTCGGGAACGCCTGGGATGGCGAAGCATGGGCTGCGGGCGCTGCCCTCGGCACCTCGTGGTCCGGCGGCGATTGGAACGGCACGTCGTGGTCCGGGACGAGCTGGTCCGGGACGTCATGGTCGAGCGCGGGTTGGGGCCAGGCCTCCAGCGGACTCCGCTGGGACTGACCTACTCCGGCTTCCAGTCACAACAAACGCTCACGGTCCTCAGACCGTGAGCGTTGACGTTGGTGAACCAACGGGTCAGGAACTCTGGTTTCGTTTGGCGAGATAGATGCCGAGGATCGCCAGGATCGCGACGAGGACGAGCAGACCCGTCTTCGACTTCGCCTTCGATGCTGCCTCGGTCGCCTTCTCGGCAGCCTGCAGCGACTTGTCGGCGGCGTCGAGCGCGGTCTGCGCCTTGTTCACCGTCTCGTGTGCAGATTCGAGCTTGGTCTTGGTTGCCATGTGCGCACCTTTCGTGTGTTCCAGGAACCTTCCCGCTATCGACGATACCCAAACACCGCGAGCGCCCCAGGGGCCTTCGACACTGATCCGCGTACCACCTTGCGCCCTTGACAGAACCTGTTGAACAGTTGTATAGATGCTTGAACACGCGTTCAACCTTACACGTTCAACCCAGACGAGGCTCGAACACATGGAGATCGAGGAACGAAGCACAGCGGCACGGATCCGCGACGCCGCCATCGAGTGCTTCGCCACCGAGGGGATCAACGGAACGACGGCGCGCAAGGTCGCTGCCCTCGCCGGCGTCTCCCCCGGGTCGGTGATAAACCACTTCGGCTCGATGGAGGGCCTCCGCCGAGCCTGCGACCAGCACCTCCTCACTGTGACACGCGACCGCAAACAAGAGGCCATGGCGGCCGGCCCTGACTTCGACATCCTCTCAGCGCTGCGCGTCGAGGGAAACCCACACCTGCTCGCCTATCTCGCCGCGGTCCTGACCGACGACTCACCTGCCGTAGCCGAATTGGTCGACGGGATGGTCTCCGACGCCGAGGTGTACCTCGCTCAGGGCGTCGAGAGCGGCATGCTCAAGCCTTCGGCCGATCCGCACGGTCGGGCGGTGATCATGGTGCTCTGGAACCTCGGGTTGCTGGTCATGCACCACCACCTGAACCGGCTGCTCGGCGCCGACCTCGTAGACCCCGACTTCGGGTCGAGTCCGGCCATCGCCAACTACCTCGCTCCGGTCATTGAGTTGTACGGCGATGGAGTCTTCACCGCCGAGTTCATGGAGAACGCACGGACGGCGATGGCCGGGCTCGCCGAGCGTCGCGACACGACAGATTCAACAGAAGACACGAAAGGAACCTCAGCATGAACGCCGCCATCGAGACCCACGGTCTCACGAAGCACTACGGGGACTTCCCCGCCCTCAAGAACCTCGACCTCGAGGTGAAACCGGGCGAGGTATTCGGGTTCCTCGGACCCAACGGCGCCGGGAAGACGACGATGATCCGAACGATCCTCGACGAGATCCGCCCAACGGCCGGCTCGGCCTCGATCGTGGGCCTCGACACACACCGCGATGCGGTCGAAATCCGCAACCACATCGGATACCTGCCCGGCGACCTGGCGATGTACCCGCGTCTGACCGGACGCGACACCATCACGTATTTCGCCAACCTTCGCGGCGGCGTCGACTGGGCGTACGTCGACGAGCTCGCAGAACGACTCGACGCCGACCTGTCCAAGAAGGTCGGTGATCTCTCGACCGGGAACCGGCAGAAGGTCGGGCTCATTCAGGCCTTCATGAACCGACCGGCCGTCCTCATCATGGACGAGCCGAGCACAGGCCTGGACCCGCTGGTCCAGCGCGAGTTTCAGGCGATGATGCGCGAAGTCGCGGCCGACGGACGAACCGTCTTCCTCTCCAGCCACACCCTGTCCGAGGTTCAACGGATCTCCGACCGGGTCGGCATCATCCGTCACGGCGACCTCGTTGCGGTCGAGACCGTCCAGGACCTGCGCTCGAAGGCGATGCGCAGAGTCGAGTTCGAGTTCGCCAGCCACGTCGACCCGGCTGTCTTCGACAACGTCCCCGGCGTCCGCGACGTGTCGGCCAACGATCACCGCATCGTGCTGTCCTACGACGGAAAGATGGATTCACTGCTGACCAGCGTCGCCGGGCGCTACGAGGTCGTCGACATCTCGACCGCGGAGGCCGATCTCGAAGAGATCTTCCTCACCTACTACCGGGACGAGGTGACTGCCTGATGCTGGCGACCATCACCACCAAGACCATCGCCGACAGGTGGAGAGCCGTCGTCATCGGCGCGTTCACCGTGGCGCTGTTCCTGCTCGGCGGGATGGCCGCGTACAAGTCGGTCGACCTGTCGCTCTATACGAGTCTTCCGGAGGGATTCCGCGAACTGTTCGGGATCTCCGACAGCGCCGATGCCGCCGGTCTCGCATACGGAGCCATCTACGGCTTCTACGGGGCACTCATTCTCGCCGGTCTGGCGGTGTCGATGGGCTCCGCAACGATCGCAGGGGAGGAGCGAGACGGCACGATTGGCCTCCTGCTGGGGAACCCGAAGAGCCGAACACATGTCCTCTACTCCAAGGCGATCTCGACCGTGGTCCTCACGGCCCTGGCAGCACTCGTGCTCTGGATCGGTGCGCTTGTCACCCCGGTCCTGTTGGACGTGGATGTCACCGGGAGGCTGGTCGGTGCGCAGGCGTTTCACATCTTCGCCAATGCGCTCTTCTACGGGTTCTTCGCGCTGGCGATCGGCGCCTGGACCGGCAAGCCGTCGCTCGCCTCGGGCATCAGCGCCGGGGTGATGGCGCTGTCGTTCTTCGCAGTCGGGCTGCTCCCGCTGGTCGACTCACTCGCAGAGGTCGCCCGCATCTTCCCGTGGTACTACCTCGACAACGGCCAACCGCTGGTCAACGGGATCCAATGGGGTGGCATCGCAGTACTTCTCGGAGGCAGTGCCGCCTTCGCAGGGATCGCCTATGTCGGCGTGAACGGTCGGGATCTGCGGCTTCGATCGGTGGGCGGCTCGATCCTCGACCGCCTGCGGGAGGATCCTCGGATCGGAGCCGTTCTCGAACGGCTGTCCGGTTCGGCCGGTGTCGCTCGTATCTGGACCAAGACCGCTGCAGACCATCAAGCACTCACCGCCGTCTCGGCCTTCGCCATGTTCTCGATGATGGGCGTGATGATGGGCCCGATGTATGCCGCCGTGGACGAACAGCTCGCCACCTTCGGACAGGACCTTCCCGAAGCACTCATGGCGCTCGTCGGGAGTGCCGACATCAGCACTGCCGAAGGCTGGTATCAGGTGGAGACCTTCAGCTTGATGGCTCCGATCCTGGTCATGGCCGTCACGATCACCCTAGGCGCCAAGGCACTGGCAGGAGAGGAGGCGCAGCGGACGATGGGGCTGCTGCTGGGCAACCCGGTCCGACGCTCGAGCATCGTGCTCCAGAAGACGCTCGCTGCTGGTCTGCTGGGCGTCATCGTCGGCATCGCCACCTTCCTCGGTGTGGTTGTCGGGTCGGTGATCGCCGGACTGGGGATGAGCATCGGCAACATTGCAGCGACGTCGTTGCTCTCGGTGCTGATCGGCTTCGTGTTCGGTGGACTGGCCCTCCTGTTGAGCGCCACCACCGGTCGGGTTCGCACTGCGGTCGTCGGTTCCGTCGGGATGGCGTTCGGCCTGTACCTGCTCAACTCGCTGGCCCCGTTCAGCGACGCCCTCGACGGGCTCGCCGCATGGTCGCCGTATCACTACTACCTGACGAGTGATCCCCTCACCAATGGCATGCCCTGGGGCGATGCAGCGGTGCTCGTCGTCATCACGGCGGTGCTGGTCACCGGAGCGGTGTTTGCGTTCGATCGGCGGGACATCCGCAGTACTGGCTGATACCGGACATTCCGAGGCGCCTGACCGGTCCCCGCCGGCGTCTCGGATTCCGGGCTCAGAGCTGGCCTTGATCCTCCATCCGAACGAGCAGCTGCCGGTAGGCCGGATCGGTGTACCGATCAGGCGCCAGGAAGGCCGCGTACTCGGGGAGTTCGAGCCCGAGCACCTGGCGAGCCACCAACTCGCCCGCAGCCGGCGCCGCCATCACGCCATACCCCGACAGCGCCCCCACGACGAAGAACCCGCCGGGCCCGACCGGGCCGATCAGTGGACGGTTCTCCGAGGTCTTCGTGTAGTAGCCGCCGTCGACGTGCGGCTGGGGCAGATGATCGAGATAGTGCCGTACGGCGGGGACCATCGTCGAAAGGCCTCGCATCACCAGCTCCGGGTACATCGGGTCCTCGGGGATGGGGAACTCGGGCGTCCGCACATCGGTCCGGTACTCCCAGAGCCCGAGGACAATGGCGCCGTCCGAAGGGCCATCCGGACGGCAATGAGCGCCCGCTGCGAGGGACCCCGTCAAAGGCGCAAGGGTCGGGTCAGCCGCAAGCAGCTCGCGCTCCTCTTCGCTCCAGGGGAGCTGCTGCGGGTCGTTCCAGATGAGCATTGGAGCGTCTCGAGGGACTGCGCCGATCCGATCACGGAACGAGATCTTGCGATGCACCTCATGATGGACCGGCAGCTCGACGTCGACGAGCCTGGCCACCTCCTCGATGAGCGGGCCGGCAGCATTGATGAAGCGCTTGGTCGAGATCCGTCGGCCGTTCGAGAGTGTGACCGACGACACTTCACCGTCTGTCGCCTCCACGGCGGTGACGGATGCGTGAATGAGTTCGGCGCCCCGTTCTCGGGCGACCTCCAGCAGCCACATCCCGAGCTGTTGTGCGGACAGCCAGCCGGCCCTGCGTGCGTGGAGCGCACCTACGGCCGAATCGGATACGTACGGAAACGCTGAGCGCACGGCCTGTCCGGAGGCGAACAGGTCTGCGCCGCCTAGCGCGGTCTTCCATCCTTCGGGAGTAGACGGGGTGTAACCGTCGACGCCGACGTGGTGGACCCTCAGCTCACCGGCCCCGAGCGCGGAGATCTCCTCGGCCTGTCTGGCCATCCGCTCCAGTTCCGACTCGTCGCCCGTGATGTAGAGATAGCCACGCCGCGAAAGGTTGAAGATGTTCCCGCTGTCATCGGACCATTCCTCGAGCAGGTCGATGGCACGGTTCATGAATGCGACCATCGTGTCGTCGGGCCCAGGCCACCAGTTCCGGTAGCACTCGGTCGATTTGTCGCTCGTCAGCGTCAGGGGAGCGAGCGGGTCGCACACGACGATCCGGTCGGCACCGAGAGCGGTGAGGTGGTAGGCCGTCGAGATGCCGGCGATTCCAGCTCCGGCGATGACGATGTCCGCGTCCATGACACCCAAGCTAGAACCTTCCAGGCGCGCCACGACAGGTCATGGCATCCAGACCGAGAATCCGTCCCCCGGTCCGAGAGAGAGCTCGAGCACATGCGCGACGACTGTGACATCGAGATCCTCACCGGAGATGAGCTGACCTTCCTCGAGTCCCGGGAACCGGGTCAGCTCGAGCGTGATCTCCCTCTCGTGCGGCCCGTTCAGACCGGCGATCCACCAGCGGTCTCCGGACCGCCGTGCGACCACGACCCATTTGCCCGGGTACCCGTCGACGAGCTGCGATTCATCCCACACCGCCGGCACTTCGGACAGGTATCTCCAGACCTCGGGTGACTGCGCCCGGTAGCTTGCGGCACTGTCGGCGAAGTGCTGCAGTCTGGATTGGAACACCACCGCCAGAGCCAGTTCGTGACCGGCCGTCGTCAGCCGCGGATACCGCTGATTGGAGAAGGTGACCGGGGTGTAGTCCATCGAACCGACGACGTTCCGGGTGAACGGCAGCACCGTGTTGTGCCACACGGCGGTCTCGGGGTAGTCCTCTGCGAAGAAGTACTGCTCGGCGCCGCGCACCGCCTCCATGGTCAGCACGTTCGGCCAGGTTCGCTCCCAGCCTTTCGGTGCGGTGCAGCCGTGGAAGTTGACCATGAGGCCCGCGTCGGCGGCGTCGGCCGCGATGGCGTGATATCGCTCGATCATGTCGGTGCGGTCCGAGTGGAAGAAGTCGACCTTGACACCGGCGATCCCCATCTCGGCGAGCCGGGCGAACTCGGCCCTCCTGACGACAGGATCGTGCATGAGGTTCCGGGGCTGCTCGGTGACCAGGTTGTTGGAACCGCCCGAGTTGTACCAGAGGAAGACGCCGACTCCACGGGATCTTGCGTGCGCCAACACGGCGTCCAACGCCTCCGGGTCGTTCAGGTTCCAGTTGGCGTCGATGAGCGTGTGCTCCCATCCGAGATCGCCGGCGAGATCGATCGACTCGTTCAACGCCGCCGGGTTGGTCGGGCTGGTGTGATCCGACCACCACGACCACGACACCCGTCCAGGGCGGATCCAATCGGTGTTCTCCATGCGGCTCGCGTCGGCGAAGTCGGTGACGGCCGTCGACCCGTGGACGCCCGCCAGGTCGTCCGACACGATGATCAGCCGCCACGGGCTGGTCCACGGCGACGAGACCGGTTCGCCGGCCGGCTCGCTACTGAGCCCTTCTTCGGGGTACGGGAGCTCGATTCGATACGTGTGTTCACCATCGACCTGCAGATGCGAACCGAAGTTTCCCGGCGCCACGGCCGATTCGGCCAGCAAGACCCAGTTTCCGTCGGATTCGAACAGGGCGGGTAGGTTCCAGCTCGGGGCGTCCGTCGGCGTTCCGATCGGGATCCCGTCGGCGTAGAGCGCCTCGTAGGCGGGCGCACCGAGAGCCGGAGGATCGTGGGGCTGGGTCCAGGCGCGTCCGGGCGAGACGAACCGAAAGGAAGTCCGATCAGACAGCAGCCGGTCGTCGTCACCGTCCCACCGGTACCTCAGCCCGATTGCGTCGTCGGTGACTCGGACGTGCAGTGTCAGCCGGTCTCCGGCGGCAGACTCGAACTCGAAGTCCCGCTGGTTCGCTTTCACATCGATGAGCGTCTCGGATCCGACCAGTTGGTAGCCGTCCTCGAGCACCTCTATGTCGCTGCCCCTCTCCAGTGTGAGGGCCGAGAGATCGTGTTCGGCGAATACCAGGCCGAGTCGGCCGTTCTGCAGGACGATGACGTCGTCGAGCGTCACGGCGAACACCGGATCCCCACCCGCGACGTGTAATTCAAAGCCCAGTCGATCACTCGGGCTGCGGACTTCCATCGATCCATCGGTCACAGCACAAAGATACGGACTCATCTCGTGGGCAGAGGATCTTCCGCGCTTGAAAGCAGGGAGACCGGCATGTCTTCGAGAGTGCGGGCGCAGCTTCAGCTCCCAGCCAATCGCACCTCGAGAGTCTCGCCGGTTGAAGCATCGACCAGCTCCCGGCCCTCCAAAGGACTGTCGAGGCTGATGATGAGGTGATCGCGACAATCATCGGTGGTGTCGTTCTTGGCGGTGATGGACACCTCCACCCTTGTATCTGACTCGACGACCGACGCATCCGGGTCTGCGTTGCATGTGTCGACACCGAATTCGATCGTGACGCCATCAGGCCTCACTAGGACCCAATTGGAGATCTGCGGATGGGCCCGAGCAGCCTGCCAGCAGCAACACGAATCCAAGAACCAGCAGCACGCCCCCCTGTCTTCCTCACGGTGGTCATCGCTTCCTCGTGCCCTTCGATCTCGACCCTCCGCCTGGTGCCAACAGAACGTGCGCGCCGCCAGTACGTGCGCGCGGCGATCACAACCATTGTCTCGTATCACAGATCGTGATACGTTGCGTTGATGGCACAAGCGATATCGGTACGACTCGACGACGAAGCACTCAGGGCCCTGAGCGAACTCGAGGCGACCGGCATGAGTCGCTCGGAGGCAATCCGTGCTGCCCTCGTGACTGCTGCGGCTCGGCTTCGCGACAAGCGAGCCCTTGCGGTCGAGGTCGCAGCGCTCGAAGCCGACGAAGACGACCGAGCCGAGATGGTGGCGGTGGCCGAGCTCATGGAGAATCTCCGTGCGTCGGGGTGACATCTACACGCTGCGACTCCCCAAGGGAGTGGGGCATGAGCAACACGGACGTCGCCTTGGCATCGTCGTCCAATCCGATGCCTTCCTCCCACGGTCGGTTGTCTTGATCGCTCCGACATCGACCAGTGCGAGACCTGCATCGTTCAGACCCGAGATCCACATTGGAGGCACCGCGACTCGCGTGCTCGTCGAGCAGGTCGGCGCAGTCGACCTGCAACGCCTCGGAGACCTCGCCGGCCATCTCGCACCGGAAGAGCAGTGGGGGATCGACGCCGCCTTGCTCACCGTCCTCGGGCTCGACTGATCGGTCTCTACCTGCCCGTGAGGCGCGTAGGCTCGATGGCATGGTGAGGCTCATCGGGAATGTGTTGTGGCTGCTGCTCGGCGGGATCGAGTTGGCCATCGCCTATGCGATTGCAGGTCTGCTGTCGTTCGTGCTGATCGTCACGGCACCGCTCGGGGTCGCAGCCTTCCGACTCGCCGGCTACAGCCTGTGGCCGTTCGGGCGCTCGCTCGTCGAGAAGCCGGGGGCGGGTGCCGGCTCGGCGCTCGGGAACATCATCTGGACGGTCGTCTTCGGATGGATCCTGGCGCTCGGTCACCTGCTCGCAGCATTCGTCAACGCCGTGACGATCATCGGCATCCCGTTCGCAGTCGCCCACCTCAAGCTGGCACGCACGGCTCTCGTACCCTTCGGCCACGAAGTCGTGGACTCCGAGACCGGCGACATCACCGTACGCCCGCTCGGGGGCTGACCATCACGACATCTCGACCGAGATCGATCCATCCGAAGCGAAGCGGACGGGCCACGGATCGCCGATCTCGCCCTCGAACACCGAGCCGTGATCGTGATCTCTCCAGGCGAGACAACGCCAACCCTCGGCTGCCTCGACGAGCTTCGCACCGTACCACCGCGGGTCGTCGATCACGACCGGGTCGGATGGCTCGCGATACGGCCCGGCGACATCGTCGGCCACGGACTGATAGGTCCGGGTGCGGGCCGGGCGGTCGCCGCCGACCATGTCGCCCGGGACCGAGTACAGCAGATGCCATCGCTCGCCGATCTCGATCACCTGGGGTATCTCGAGGTGACCGAAGTCGCCGGGGCCGACCACCGGCTCGCCGACATCCCAATCCACGAGATCACTCGACGTGGCGTGGGCGATGACGCCACGCCGGCGGGTCGGTCCGCTCGCAACCCGTGCTGTGATGAATGCGTGGAACATGCCATCGGGGCCAACCACCAGCGCCGGGTCGCGCCAGGCCTGATCGTGCCAGAGGTCGAGATCGAGCAGCTCGTAGCGCGATGAGTCGGCCTCGATCACCGGATTGGCCGGGTGTTTGGTCCACCGGACGAGGTCGGGTGATGTTGCGAGACCGATCCGCTGAACGAGACCGTCCTCGGCTCGAGAGGTGCCTGTGTACAACATGGCCCAGCCATCCCCGACGACATGCACGCTCCCGGTCCAGGTGGTGTAGTCGTCCCATGCTCCGGGTGGGCCGGGTGCGAGCGCATCGGGCACCAACTCCCACGACGTCAGATCCGTCGAGACGGCGTGCCCGATCGAGACGTTCCAATGTCGCAGTTCGGGATCACGAAGCGAACGTGGCGCCTGCAGGAAGAACAGGTGGAAGTCAGGACCATCGGAGACGGTCCAGAAATCCCACATCCACTTGTCCTCGAGGCGGAGCGCCAAACGGTCAGCCCTTCACTCCGGAGGATGCGACACCCTGCACGAAATAGCGCTGGAAGATCAGGAAGATGATCAGCAGCGGCAGCGTCATGAGCGCTGCGTAGGCCATGATGTCGCCCCACTGGACGGGTGGAGTCGTCTTGAACGTCCCGATTCCAAGAGGGAGCGGCCGGACCTCGATGCCCCTGGTCACCATCACCGGCCAGAGGAACTGCCCCCACGAGAACAGGAAGCCGAGGATCGCCATCGTTGCGTACGCCGGTTTGGCGAGCGGGGCCACCACGCGAAGGAACGTGGTCACCGGGCCGGCACCGTCGACCCTCGCCGCCTCCTCGAGCGAGACCGGCACGTTCAGAAAGAACGTGTAGAAGAGGTACACGTAGAGCGGATTGGCGATGAACGGCAGGATCTGGACGATGTACGTGTCGAGGATTCCGAGCTCCGCGCTCATGAACAGCAGCGGTACGGCCAAAGCCTCGAAAGGGATGATGATCAAGGCGATGATCGCAGCGATCAGGATCTTCTTGCCTCTGAACCGGAGTCTGGCCAACGAGTACCCGAACAGGCTGTTGATGATGAGACCGAGACCCACGATCGATCCGGAGATGATCAACGAGTTGAAGAACGACCGGAAGACGGACGCCCGCTCGATGGCATCGCTGTAATTCTCGAGCCCGACGTTTGGCGATGGAACGAATGCGGCGAGGCTGCCGCTGTCGGCCAAGACGACGTTGTCCGGCTTGAAGGACGAGACGTACATGTAGATCAGCGGGAACAGGAAGAACGCCGCGAGCAGCACCATGGCGATGTATTGGAGAATGAGGTTCAGGCGGCGCCTCTGCTCCATGGATCGTCCTGGAGCCGCAGCTACGGTCGGAGTCGGGTCGGCGACAGTCATTCGACTTCCCCTTCCTCTCTGATGAATCGGCGCTGAAAGAGCGTGAGGGCGAGGACGATGAGGAAGAAGACGACTGCGATCGCCGAGCCCCGGCCGATCGCCTGCGACCCGAACCCGGTCTCGACCAACTCCAGCATCATCGTGCGTGTCGAGTTGAGTGGCCCGCCCGGGGTCTGGGGCATGATCCACACTTGATCGAAAAGCCTGAAGGCGAGGATCGTGGTCACCGTCACCACGAAGATGAGGCCATTTCGAATACCGGGCAGAGTCACGTTGATGAACTGCTGCCAGCGGCTTGCTCCATCGATGTCTGCCGCCTCGTACAAGACGTCCGGGACGTCCTGCAGTGCGGCCAGCAGGATGATCATCTGGAATCCGACTCCCTGCCAGATCCCGACGATCATGATCGCCGGCAGTGCCCAGGTGGTGTCGTTCAGCCAATCGGGGGTGAAGTTGCCGAAGGTGACCGTCTCCATCACTGCGTTGATGAGACCGTTCGGGTTGTAGAGCAGTGTCCAGACCACTGCAGCCGCCGCCATCACGGTGACCACTGGCATGAAGAAGATCGTGCGGAACACGACCCGGCCAGGGATCCTGCGGTTGACGAGAATGGCCAGCCAGAGCGCGAATGCCGTCTGGACCGGGACGACGATGCCGGCAAACCACACGTTGTTCCAGAAGCCACGCCAGAAGCCCGTACTCGTCAAGGTGTCGATGTAGTTGCCGAAACCGACGAAACGCGTCGGCAGCGGAGAGATGAGCCGTTCATTCGTGAACGAGAAGTAAAAAGCCAATAGGAACGGCACCACCATGAACGCGATCAGGAAGAAGAGCGCGGGCGCGCTGAAGAGCCATGCGACCCGTGACTCCTCTCTTCGCTGAGCGCTGTGTCCCACCAGCGTCTCCTGAGGTGCTGGGGCTGTGGTCTCGGTGGTCACTCCATCTCCTCGCTCGGGGAGCACGTGTCGCCGGGCCGCGTGGGCCCGGCGACGCGTGCCGGCTCACTGCCGGCTCTAGGGCTCCGGATAGCCTTCGTTGGCTTCGATGTCGGCATCGACGACTTCGACGGCCGCATCGAGTGACGACTGCACGCCGGCGCCCTGGATGATGTCATCGAGGGTCGACGTGAACGTCTGCGTCAGCGTCGGGTACGCCGGTGTGACGGCTCGAGGCTTCGCCACGTTCGGAGCCGCCTGAAGCTGCTCGACGTAGAGCCGAAGCTCGCCTCCAGCGGCGTGCAGCGGCGACTTGTCGACTGCCGTGAGGGTGCCTGGGACTGCGCCGTTCACCTCGGTGATCGACAGAATCACGTCGTCGGACAGGAAGTACTCGATGACAGCCATCGCAGCATCGGCGTCCTGCACACCACTGGCGATCGCCCACGCCCAGGACCCCATTCCGGTCTTCGACCCGGTTCCGAAGTCGGGGAGCGGAAGCAACACGAGATCATCACCGGCCGCCTCCTTGTACGAGCCGTACATCCAGTGGCCGACCCACGAGAGCGGTGACCGCTTCTCGAGGAAGTTCGAGTCGTCGACGGCGTCCTTGTCAATGAGGCCCGTATCGACCCAACGCTGGAACGTCGTCAATGCCTCGACTGCCTCGGGGCTGTTGAGGAACCCATCGGTCGTCTGGTAATCACTGCGATCGATCAGATCGGTTCCAGCAGACCACAGGACCGGAGCGAACCCGTAGGCGAACCATTCACCCTGTGATCCGTACCAGAATTTGGGATCGAGCGGATGCTCGTACCCGGCCGCCTGGAGATCGGTGAGGATCTGCTCGAACTCTTCATCAGTCCAGGCGTCGTCGGCTCCGGTCGGGATACGTGCCCCGACCTCGTCGAGCGCAGAACGCCAGCCCCAGAGACCCAAGCCCGAGTCGAAGCTGCCAAGTCCCCACAGCGCATCGGCATACGTGCCCTGTTCGATGAGCGAGGGCAGCATGTTGTCGAGCACGTCACTGGAGACGCAGTCACCCATCGGCACGAGGCTGCCACCCCACGCGAAGTTGGCCATTGTCGGGCCGTCGAAGTCGATGATGTCGGGCAGGTCGTCGGCCGCAGCTGCGGCATTGATCTGGTCGGTGTACTGACCCTCGGGGATGAGGGTCAGATTCACTTCGATCCCGAGCTCTTCACCCCTCGATGCGTTGAACTCGTCGACTGTTGCGGTGTAGGTATCCGCCTCGGCTCCCTCGTGGGCAAACATCTCCAGAACGAGGCCTTCGGGGATTTCTCCGTCGCATTCGGCTGAGGCTTCAGCGCCCCCTCCGCATGCAGCGGCAATCATTGCAAGGGCGACCGAAATCACCCCCACTCGCCAGTGGCGCATGGGTTCTCCTTTCAGGTCTGTACGCGGGGCCGATGCCCTCTACGGGAGACCCCGAGCACAACGCTGACCATAGCGAGCCGCTCCTGGAGCCGTGGAGTGCCCAAAGCCTCACCGGCCTTCCCGAGCCGTACGAGCTCGAGCAAAGCTGCCAGTCGAGACAGCCAGTATCGAGTGCTCCGAGTCAGCCCGCGGCGATCACCCAGACGGCGAAGTCGGGCGTGAACTTCTCGAAGTGGCGCTCCGTCCCCTGGGCTGCGAACAGCAGGTCCCCGGGTGAGAAGGGTTGCCGCTCGTCATCGGTCACGAAGAACCCAGAACCGTTCACGACGAGGTACACCACGTCGGTTTCGGGGACATGAGGTTCATCGGATTCGTGCGGTGCGTAGATGCCAACGGTCAACGATCCACCGAGCGGCAGTTCGTTGTAACGCTCATTGGCCGGGATCGATGCGAGGGCCTTCCGGAAGCTGATCATCGTGTCACTCATGCGCCGAGCATATGGTCGGCTGCCGCTCAGACGAAGAACAACGCTCGGTCCATCGTCGAGTCGCGTAGGCTCGACCCATGAGCATCCTCCTCATCGGCGTAGGCGTCGTGGTGATCCTCGGGATCGTTGCCGGCATCATCATCGCCTTCTCGGGCACCCGGGACTGAGCATCGTCTCGATGCACCGATCGTCGGATCCGTATCCCTCGCGGATCGTGTGTCTCACGGAAGAGCCCACCGAGGTGCTCTACCACCTCGGTGAACAGGACCGCATCGTCGGTATCTCCCAGTTCACGGTCCGTCCGAGCGAGGCGAGACGAGACAAGCCGAAGGTGTCTGGGTTCACCAACGCACGGCTCGAACGCATCTTCGAACTCGATCCGGACCTGGTGATCGGTTTCTCGGACATTCAGGCCGACATCGCCCGCGACCTCATCAAGGAGGGGATCGAGGTCTGGATCTCGAACCACCGAACGGTCGACGGGATCCTGCGATACATCGTCCGTCTCGGGGCAATGGTCGGTCGAGCGGACGACGCGCGCGCGTGGGTGAACGACATCGCTTTGCATCTCGACGTCGTTCGAGCCCGCGCTGCCGAGCTGCCGCATCGCCCGAAGGTCTATTTCGAGGAGTGGGATGAGCCGATGATCACGGCCATCGGGTGGGTGTCCGAGGTCATCGACATCGCTGGAGGAGATGACATCTTCGCGGACCGCTCGACCTCGAGCCTCGCAGCCGACCGGATCATCGAGGACCCGTCCGAGGTGGTGCGCCGTGGGCCGGACGTCCTCCTCGCATCGTGGTGTGGAAAGAAGCTGCAGCCGCAGACGGTGTGGAACCGAGCCGGGTGGGAATCACTCGAGCCGGTCCAGACACGCACGATTCACGAGATCCCCGCCGAGATCATCCTGCAGCCGGGACCCGCCGCACTGACCGACGGGCTCGACCACATCCACGGCATCATCTCGCGATGGACCGGCTCCACCTGACCGTCGACTGCGGAAAGCAGAGGCGAATCAGACCGCCGGAGGCTCCGAGAACGCCCTCGAAGTGACCGGGCGACTCAGGGCAGACCTCTACCCTCGGCTCATGAAGATCTTGTTCATCGGCGGCACCGGCGTGATCAGCAGCGCGTGCGCTCCATTGGCTCTCGACCGGGGCCATGAAGTCCACCTCATGATCCGCGGCACAACGAGCCACGTTCGCCCGCCGGCGCCCGGGGCACGCATCCTCCACGCAGACGCGAGAAACGCACGGCAGGCACAGGCCGCACTGGAAGGGGAGCAATACGACGCAGTCGTGGACTTCGTCGCATTCACACCGGATCACATCCGCTCGGATCTGGAACTCTTCCGACACCGCACCGGGCAGTTCGTCTTCATCAGCAGCGCATCGGCGTACCACAAGCCGGTGCGGCACCTCCCCATCACCGAGTCCACTCCGCTTCACAACCCGTTCTGGCAGTACAGCCGCAACAAGATCGCCTGCGAGGAGCTCCTCCTCGACGAATACAGGTCCCGAGGCTTCCCGATCACCATCGTCCGCCCCTCTCACACCTACGACAAGACCCTGCTCCCTTTCTCGTCGGGCGGAACGGTCTTCAAGCGAATCCTGGCCGACAAGCCCGTCATCGTGCACGGAGACGGGACGTCCCTCTGGACCTTGACGCACCACCGCGACTTCGCCGTGGGGCTCGTTGGGCTTCTCGGGAACCCGAAGGCGATCGGCGAGTCGTTTCACATCACGAGCGACGAGAGCATCCCATGGAACGAGATCTTCCTCGCCATGGGGCGAGCGGTGGGCAAGACCCCCGACCTCGTTCACATCGCTTCCGAGGTCATCGCAGGGGCGAACGCGGAATGGGGCGATGGCCTCCTGGGAGACAAGGCCCACAGCGTCATCTTCGACAACTCGAAGATCAAAGCAGTCGTCCCGGACTTCAACGCCACGATCCCGTTTCACGAAGGCGCCCGCGAGATCGCAGCTTTTCACATGGAGAATCCCGACTTCGCTCCCCTCGAACCCGGACGGAACGCATTGATCGAGCGCCTCATCGAGGAGTTCTCCGTCAGACGGTGACCGGTCGGCGAACCGAGGGCGGTCTCGCGATCGTCCGTCGAGACCGCTCCTCTGCCCGGAACCTCTCAGTCGTCGCCGCTTGCCTCTGACTTCCTCGCGATGTCCTCGACCACGGCAGCGTTGGCGAGCGTGGTGACATCGCCGAGCTTGCGATGTTCGGAGATGTCCTTCAGTAGCCGACGCATGATCTTGCCCGACCGTGTCTTCGGCAGATCAGGCGTGAACACGATCGACTTCGGCTTGGCGATCGGGCCGATGTGATCCGATACGTGCTGCCTGAGCTCGGCGATGAGATCCTCGTCGCCTTCGGCAGTCCCACGCAATGTCACGAACGCCGCGATCGCCTGTCCGGTGATCTCGTCCTTTCGCCCGACCACCGCCGCCTCGGCGACCGCCGGATGTGAGACGAGCGCGGACTCGACCTCCATCGTCGAGATGTTGTGACCCGAGACGAGCATGACGTCGTCCACCCGACCGAGCAGCCAGAAGTATCCGTCCTCGTCGCGCTTGGCCCCATCACCGGGGAAATACCTGCCGGGGAATCGAGTCCAGTAGGTGTCGATGTAGCGCTGATCGTCACCCCAGATCGTGCGGGCCATGTGTGGCCACGGTCTGGTGAGCACGAGGAATCCGCCTCCTGGGATGCCGACTGAGTTGCCCTCGTCGTCCACGATGTCGGCGGCGATGCCCGGCATGGGAAGCGTCGCCGAGCCCGGCTTGGTGGCGGTGACTCCTGGAAGCGGCGAGATCATGATCCCACCGGTCTCGGTCTGCCACCAGGTGTCGACGATCGGACACGACTCGTTGCCGATGTTCCTGTGATACCACATCCACGCCTCGGGATTGATCGGCTCACCGACCGTCCCGAGCAGACGCAGGCTGGAGAGATCCCGCCCGGCAGGGTGCTCGTCGCCCCACTTCATGAACGCCCGAATCGCAGTTGGGGCCGTGTAGAAGATCGTGACTTCGTAGTCGTCGACGATCTTCCACAACCGATCGAACTCGGGATGGTTGGGCGCCCCCTCGTACATCACGCCGGTGGTCCGGTTGGCGAGCGGCCCGTAGACGATGTAGCTGTGTCCGGTCACCCAACCGATGTCGGCGGCGCACCAATAGATGTCTTCGTCTGGCTTGATGTCGAACACGAAGCTGTGGGTGGTCATGACTCCTGTCAGGTAGCCACCTTGGGTGTGGACGATCCCCTTCGGCTTGCCCGTGGTGCCTGAGGTGTAGAGGATGTAGAGCGGATCCTCTGCGTTCAGACGCTCGGGCTCGAATTCGGCAGGCTGGCCCTCCATCAGATCGTGGTACCAGACGTCACGGCCTTCGGTCATGTCGACGCCGTGATCCGTCCGGCGGACGACCACCACCGACTCGACTGCCGGCGTACGGGCGAGAGAGACATCGGCGTTGGCCTTCAACGGCACGACGTTGCCCCCGCGCCAGGCGCCATCTTGGGTGATGACCACCTTGGCGTCGGCGTCGAGGATCCGATCGGCGAGCGAGTCGGAGCTGAATCCGCCGAAGACAACCGAATGCACGGCACCGATCCGGGCGCACGCCAGCATGGCGACCGGCAATTCGGGGATCATCCCCATGTAGATGGCGACACGGTCACCCTTCGAGACGCCGAGGGACTTCAGGGCGTTGGAGAAACGACAGACCTCCTCGTAGAGGTCTTGGTACGTGATGGTCCGGGTGTCGCCCGGCTCGCCGACCCAGTGATATGCGACCTTGTCCGCCGACGATTCGAGGTGCCGATCCAGACAGTTGTAGGAGAGGTTGAGCTCTCCGTCGGAGAACCACTTGAAAAACGGCGGACTTCCGTCGTCGAGCACCTCGGTCGGTTCGGTGTACCAATCGATCCGATCGAGCGCCTGTCGATGCCAGAAACCCTTGAAGTCCGCCTCGGCTTCGGCGTGGATTCCCGGCTTGGCGTTCGCCTGTTTCGTGAACTCCTCGCTGGGCGGGAAGCTCCGGCTTTCCTTCAGAAGATCCTCGAGTGTCTCGCTCACTGGTGCTCCTCACATCGGGTACTCGTGGTTCGAGAATATGCCGAGACCCGTCGATGCGCCTGGCGAACGTGGTTGTATCTGAAGCCATACTCGACGATCGGGTTGACATGGACTGGCCTTTCATAGAGTTGCGAATCCACGGGGTCTCGGGGACATCGGCCGTCGACCTGCTCCAAGCTCGGCCGGTGCCCGCCGACGACGACCCAGAGACGGACCTGACCATGCCCGCCGACACCGGGGGCTGGACGCGGGCCTTCCGCTGGGCGAGCCTCACCTCGGGTGAACCCGCATCGGCCAGCTGGATCCTGCTCCTTCCGTACATGCTGGCGAACCTCTCCGGATGGGCGCTGCCACGGCGTCGTTCCCTCCTGCGGCATCGCGTCGATGTCGCGTTGGTGCGGATCGTGGGCGCGATGCTCACAGCGATGTTCTCGCTCGTGGTCGCCTACGGGCTCATCGTCGTCGGAGGCTTCTCCACGCTCGGCGAGCCCATCGGCGAGGGACTCGCAGTCGGGCTGGGTGGGATCGCCTCACTGGCGGTCGTCGGGATGCTCTGGTGGCTGACCAGGGGTCGCGATCGCGACATCCCTCCCCCTCTGGTCGATCCTGCAGTCGAGGTGGACGACTCGAGGATGCTGCGCCGCTCCCATCTGGGCGTGGCGGCAGCCGCGACGCTGTGGACGCTCGCAACGGTCGCCGCCGGCACGTTCCCACAGGACGACGTGGATCTCGACGGGATCGTCACCATCTCGCTGATCGGGCTGGTGGTGCTCGTGCTGGCTGCCGGTCTGGGCGTGCTCGCGCCGATCAAGCCGATGGAATGGATCACGGGTGCGGCGGCATTCACGATGGCGCTGGGCGTGGTCGGGCTGGCGGTCATCGTCTGGCTCGGGGGTGCTCCGGCGAGCGAGACCATCGTCGGAGCAGGCGACCCGATTGCCTCCACCGTGCAGGTCTTCACGGCCATGGCACTCGTGCTCGTCGCCGCCTGCCTGTCCAGCGTGGATCGGCTCGCCGCCGCGACGATCGCGACGCTCATCGCCGTCGCGGGCGCGTCGGGAGCTGCGGTCGGAGCAGCGTCGATCCAGGTGAGCGCGGCGGCCGCAGGGACCGAGACACCTACGGAGATCGGGCTCATCGCCGAGGGGTTCCTGCTCGGAGTCCTGGTGCTCGCTGCCTTCGTCCTGCTCCTGATCCTCTTTGCGGACCTCATGGGTGACGCCGAGGACAACCGGATCTGGCACGACATCGTGGCCATCGTCAACGACCCGGCGCTGCTCGTCATCGGCACGCCCGTCATCATCACCGGTGTCTCACTCATGGTCTTCCTCAACCTGGACGACACCGACGTGACCCTGTTCCAGACAGGCTCACAATGGGCCTTCGTTCTCGTCGTCGTGCTGCTCGCCTTCTCATGGCGACGCACTCCGAGCAAGGCTGTCATCACCCTGGTCATCGGCTCCGCCGTGTTCCTCGTCGTCGGATGGTTTGCGAGTGACTTCCGTCAGGTCGCAGTGTTCGGGACGCTCGTCCTCCCGGCGCAGCTCATCGGCTCTCGAATCATCGGCGCCTATCGCAACGCCGATCAGCGGCGAGCACTGGCCGTCCCGTGGGACGTCGGCTCCTACTTCCCGTCGGTGTTCCACCCGCTCGCTCCCCCGCCCTACGGCGCCACTGCGGTCGCTTCGCTCCGCAACACGCTCCTCGACCTCTCGGAGGAGGGCAGCGTGCCGCTGGTCGTGGCAGCCCACTCCCAGGGAACCGTGATCGCGTCGAGCGCCGTCGTGGGATCAGGCGTCCCGATCGCACTGTTCACCTTCGGCAGTCCGCTGGGAACGCTCTACAGGCGATTCTTCCCCGCCCATTTCGGAGACCAGAGGATTCGAGCGGTCAAGGGATCCGTCACGAGATGGGCCAATCTGTGGCGGACGACGGATCCGATCGGCGGTCCGATCGATCCGGGGATCGACCTGCCAGAACAGCCGGATCCTCGCTCTCGGATCCACGGCGCCTACTGGTTCCGCGACGAGCAGGTGTACAACGCCACCGCCGGGGAGCTCCTCCGATCGATGGGCGTCGGGGACTCCGCCCTGCCTCCCAGGTACCGGTGAATGCTGCGCCATTCCGGCGACGGCGAAGCTGGGTAGATTGCCCGGGACGAACCGAGGAGCTCCAATGCCGTCAACCGACCTGCTGTCCAAGTACGCGGAAGTGGCCGTGCGCGTCGGTGTCGGGCTCGAGACCGGCCAGCGGCTGCTCATCAGGTCGTCGGTGGAGGTGGTCGAGTTCACCCGGCACCTCGTCGACGCCGCCTACCGGGCGGGGGCCTCCAACGTCGACGTCATGTGGAGCGACGACCACATTTCGAGATCTCGATTCGAACACGGTCGCCCCGAGGCCGCCGAGGTGGTGACCACGGCCTCACGGGCTGCGATGGCGGCATTCGAGGCCGGGGACCAGTTCCTGTACGTGTCGGCGAACGACCCGGATGCCCTTGCAGGGATCGACCCGGCGCGCATTGCGGGGTTCCAACGAACCAACCAGGCGGCAGTCGAACCGCTGACTCGCGCACAGGGCACGCTCCAGCGCCAGTGGAGCGTGGTTGCAGCACCCAACCCGGCGTGGGCGAGGAGCGTGTTCGGAGACACTGACGAGCAGGAAGCGATCGAGCGCCTGTGGTCGGCGATCTTCCGAGCTTGCCGGGTGGATCAGGACGACCCCGTTGCCGCATGGCACGCCCACGTGTCCGATTTGAATGCCCGGAGCCGCTACCTCACGTCCCGCTCATACACGTCGCTGCGATACGAGGCGCCGGGCACCGACCTCCTGCTGGGCGTCCCCGAAGGCACGATCTGGATCGGCGGCAGTGGCGGGGGCTCGTTCGTTCCGAACATCCCCACCGAGGAGGTCTTCTGCGGGCCCCATCGACTGAGGGGCGACGGTGTGGTCGCCGCGACCAAGCCGCTGTCGCTGTTTGGCAATCTCATCGAGGGCTTCTCGTTCGAAGTCGCAGACGGACGGATCGTCGAGGCGACGGCATCGAAGGGCCAGGAGGTGCTGGATCAATTGCTCGCCACCGACGAGGGCTCGATGCGATTCGGCGAATGTGCCATGGTCCCGATGTCGTCTGCAGTGGCTGCCGAGGGCCTGGTCTGGAACAACACGCTCTACGACGAGAACGACGGATGCCACATCGCGGTCGGACGCGCCTATCCGATCAACATCCAGGGCGGGCCGGAGATGACGCTCGAAGAACTGACCGAGGCGGGGCTGAACATGAGCACGGCGCATGTGGACTTCGTCGTGGGCTCGGCGGAGCTGAACGTGTTCGGAGTCACGGCCGACGGGTCGGAGGAACCGATCATCTCGAACGGTGAGTGGGGGTTCGCCCCCTGAGCGGACCGCGCCACCCTGAACGGTGTCCTGAATCGGGCGCTTGCCGAGCGATACGGACGTTCGGTGGGTAGCGTCGGAACCGATGACCGAACGACCCGACATCGTCGTCTTCGACGTGAACGAGACGCTGCTGAGCCTGGGCACACTGCGTCCGGGGTTCGCCGAGGTCTTCGGCACGGCCGACCTCATCGGCGAATGGTTCGCCAGAATGCTCCACGGATCGGTCGTGTCGAACGAACTCGACGACTACCGGAGCTTTGGGACGATCGGCGTCGAAGCTCTGCTGATGCTCGCCCGCAAGCAGGACATCGGGTTGAGCCGCGAACGGGCAGAGGGTGTTGTTGCCGGGATGCGCCGACTCGATCCGCACCCTGACGTGATCCCCGCCCTCGAATCGCTTCGTGATGCCGGGTTCCGCACCGCCACGCTCACCAATGGGAGTACGGAGGTGGCCACCAAACAGCTCGATCACGCCGGGCTCTCGGCGCTACTCGACGAATCGATGACGGTGGACGAAGTCCGGAAGTTCAAACCGGCCCGAGAGGTGTATGAAACCGCGGCACTGCGGTTCGGTGTCGACATCTCGAGGATGCTCATGGTCGCCGCCCACGACTGGGACGTCGCCGGAGCAGCAGCCGCAGGATGCCAGACGGCGTTCGTACGTCGACCAGGGGTTTCGTGGAGTCTGCCGGGGAAGCCGCCCGGACTCCTCGTCGACGATCTCTCTCATCTCGAGGAAGCACTGACCGATGGCTGACATCGCCGAGCTCCTCGAACGCGCAGAGACCGTCGTCGCCGTCGTCGGCGCCACCGACACCCCCTGGAAGTACGGCGGCAAGATCTACCGCGACCTCAAGTCGAAGGGGTTCCAGGTCCGGCCGATCAACCCGAACCGCGATTCGGTGGACGGTGACCCCACCTTCCCCGACCTGGCCTCCGTCCCCGACGAGATCGACATCGTCGATGTGGTCGTCCCGCCCGACGTCGGGGAGCAGATCGTCTCCGACGCAGCCGAGCTCGGACTCACCCACATCTGGTTCCAGCCGGGCGCGGAGTCACCTGAAGTGATCGAACAGGCCGAGACTGCGGGCCTCCACGTCATCCATAACCAGTGCATCATGGTGCGAGCCGGCCGAGTCGGATAGGAGACGAGATGCTCGAAGCGAATCGGGACGTGTACGAGGCGGTGAAGGGACTGCGCGTCGTGCGGAACTACGAAGACCGCCAGCTCAGCGAGGGACACCTCGACGCGATCCTCGAGGCGGTTCGGTGGACCGGATCGTCGAAGAACCGGCAGAGCTGGGCGATGGTCGTCGTCCAGGATCCCGAACAACTCGGCCGACTTGCGGAGTGCGGTGACTTCACGACACCCCTGCGCAACGCCCCGACGACACTGGTGCCCGTCCGGCTCCCCGACGGCTACGACTGGGACATGGGCCGGCTGAGCCAGAACGCCATGCTTGCCGCCGCAGCGCTGGGAGTCGGATCGTGCCCGGTGACCTTCCATCGGGAGAACGAAGCCAAAGCGGTTCTCGGTATCCCCGACGACCACGGTGCCCGATTCGGCATCACCCTGGGATACCCCGATCGCGAAGCGGAGCGTGCGGCACGCGCACGCAGCCACCTGAGCGGGAGAAAGCCGATCGACGACATGATCCACCGCAACCACTTCGACGGCTGACCGCTATTCGCTCCTGATCGACCGGGCGAACGCCACACCCCCGAGACCCACCGCCGCAGCGAGCGCCAGCCAGTCCCCGAGAAGGGCATACAGGGTCATGCCCGACGCCCGCATCTCGACGTTGCCGATGAGCACTTCGGCGGCCACGAGGTCCGTGGTTTCGCCCACCACCCCACCGTCGGTGATGATCGTCGACTTCCCGGTGATCGCGCCGTGCACGACATCGACACCGAGTTCCGCAGACCGCATGCGGGTCATGGCGATGAGCTGATCCGATGCGTTGGAGAACGGATAACTGGCCTGCGAGGTCGCCACGATCAACAGCCGCGCACCATCGTTGACCGTGTTCCGGGCGTAGCGGCTGAACGCAGATTCGAAGCTGATGACCGAACCGAAGGGACCGAATCCCTCATCGAAGATCACCGGATCGGATCCTCGGATCATGTCCCGGGGCACCCGCGACAGATCTGGAATCCAGGCGAACAATGGGCGGAACGGGACGTATTCGCCGAAGGGGACCGGATGCCGCTTGGGGTACTCACCGACGATGGCTCCGCTCGGATCGAACACCACGTTGGCATTGGTCCACTCCGTGTCGGAGAGCGGCCGGTCGCCCCCCGCCAGCAGCACGGCTCCGAGCCGTTCCGCCTCGGCTCCCATCTCTTCGGCGACTCCGGGGTCGAGCACCGGATCGACGCCAAAGCCTGTCGAGCCCTCCGGCCAGACCACCAGATCCACGGTCCCCGCTCGAATGGAACGCGTCAACTCGAGCGAGGTCTCGAAGGTGGCCGCTCGCTCGCCCGAGCACCGCTCCTGAGGGCATGGGGTCGAGCCCTGGACGATCGCAACCCGAACCCGGTTGCCATCCGAAACCGCCGGCGCGATCACTCCACCGAGGACCGCCAGGGTCGTCAGCCCGATGACGGCAGCCGCCGGCCGAGGTTCGGATACCCGAAGCCACACGACGATCCCGGCAGCCAGCCCAACGAGCAGCACCGACCAACCTGTCACTCCGAAGAACTGCGTCGCATCTCGAGTCAGGGCGTATTCGCCCATCGGGTAGCCGGCGAGGCCCCACCCGAACCCGCCGAACGGAAACCGAAGCCGTACGAGTTCCATTGCGGCCCAACCTCCGGTCGCCGCCATCCACCAGAGCAGCGGCCGACCGAGATCGAAACGATGCAGGAACCGGGCGTAGACGCTGGTGAATACCGCCTGAGACAACACGAGCGGCCCGAGGGCGATGATCGCCGGATCGACGAGCTCACCGAGCCACGGGAACAGCAACCCGAAGAAGACGATGCCGAAACCCCACCCGGAGAACCACGCCTCCCGGGGAAGTCGGGCTTCGATGATCGCCCAGAGGAATCCCCCGATCGCGACCGGAGCGATGAACCCCCAACCCCATGGCGGATAGGCGAATACGAGCAACAGCCCGGACAGCGCACCGAGGACGACGGATCTCACCCCAGAAGTCTATGACACCGCATCGGGCAACGAATCCGGGGCTCCTCTCGGGGACCTGGGCAGTACGGGACACGGTCTGCGAATCCACCGCCCACCATCGGGCTCGACACCGACAGGCGGAACCTCTGGTGTCGAGTTGGAGATAGGCTCATCGCGATGAACGACCTCGATGTCGCGCTCGCGGCCAGCCGTGCCGGAACCGCCATCGTCCGCCGGCGCTTCGGCTCCACCTTTCGGACGGAGTGGAAGGGCGATGTCGACCCGGTCACCGAAGTCGACAAGTTGGCCGAGGAAGCCATTCTCACAGTGATCCGTGAGCATCGACCGGGCGACCGCATCCTCGCCGAGGAGTCGGGTGGCCACGACTGGGACGAGGGTCGGGTGTGGATCGTCGATCCGATCGATGGCACGGTCAACTTCGTTCACGGCTTCCCCCAGGTGGCGACCTCGGTAGCGCTCAGAGAGGACGGCATCGGAGTCGTCGGCGTCGTCGAGTCGGCTGTCAACCAGGAGACGTTCGCCGCAGAGTCCGGCGCCGGAGCGACTCTCGATGGCCGGCCCATCAGGGTGTCGGAGATCGCAGAGGCCGGCCGAGCGCTGGTCGGCACGGGCTTCGCCTACGACCGTCAGCAGCGAGCCCAGTCGATGGCCGACACGCTGGCGGGCGTGCTCCAGCGCTTCCAGGGGATACGTCGGGTCGGCTCGGCCGCCCTGGATCTGTGCTGGGTGGCCGCCGGCCGGCTCGATGCATACTGGGAATATGGCGTGAAGCCATGGGACACCGCCGCCGGGGCTCTCATCGTCGCCGAGGCCGGGGGACGCGTCAGCAGCTTCAACGGAGACGATTACCCGCTCGACGATCCGGGGGTCGTTGCGAGCAACGGGCTGGTCCACGAGGCGCTCGTCGAGGCGATCTCAGGGTGACCACCATCCGGTATCGGGTCGACGCAGTCGTCGATCGGACAGGACACCTCGGCGACGAGCTCTGGGTTCGAGACGGCAGCATCTCACTCGACCGACCAGTTGACGTGGAGCGGTTCGAGACGGTCCGGAAGAAGGGTTTTCTCGTTCCGGGACTTCACGACGCACACGTCCATCTGGCCTCCATCACTGCGGCCACTGCCGGAGTCTCGCTGGACGGGGCGGCGGATCTCGACGAGGTGACGCGGCGCATCGCCGGAAGGGGCCGCGGGGATGTCGTCGCCATCGGATTCGACGAAACGGACATGACACCGAACCGCCTCCTCGACTCGGACGCTCTCGACGCCATGGTCGACGACAGAGCGGTCCTGGTGTATCGGGTGTGCGGCCACATCGCAATGGCGAACACCGTTGCGCTCGCCCGGGCGGGCGTCGACCGGACGACGCCGGATCCCCCTGGCGGCAGCTTCGACCGGGACGCAGCCGGCCGGCCGACCGGGGTCCTGCGCGAGACGGCGATCGACGTGGTGTCCGCAGTGATCGACGACGAATCCCGTGACGTCGGCGTCGACGAGCTCGCCCTCACCCTGACGCGCCTCGCCCACCTCGGTCTCACCTCGGTGACCGCCATGGTGCCGGCGGGGGCGCCCGCCTGGTGTGGGCCGGACGACGAGCTCGAGCGGCTGCTCGCCCTGCCGTCGCCCCTCCCTGTCCGGGCCGTCTTGATCTCGAGCACAGCCGACGATCTCGTCCGACATGCGCAGCGCCTCGATTCCGACATGCTCACCTTCGCCGGATGGAAGGGCTTCGCCGACGGCAGCCTGGGAGGTCACACTGCTGCTCTCTCTGCGCCGTATCGCGACAACGTCGATACGTCGGGCACCGTGAGGTTCGAGCCGGACCACTTCCGCACCATGTCCGAAGTCGCCCTCGGGCTCGGGGGCTCTGTCCACATCCATGCGATCGGGGACGTGGCAGTCGGGCGCGTGCTCGACCTGTTCAGCGATCTCATCGAAGCCGGCGCCGCCCCCGATCGACTTCGGGTCGAGCACGCTTCGGTGCTGACTCCCGGGCTCATCGGCCGAATGTCCGATCTCGGCGTGATCGCTTCGGTCCAGCCGGCGTTCGTCAGGTCGGACGCTCGATGGATCGACGCTCGGCTCGGCCCGGAGCGTTCGCAGTGGGCCTATCCCTTCCGATCGATGCTCGCAGCCGGGATCCGGTTGGTGGGGGGATCGGACGCTCCGGTCGAAGACCCCGATCCACTCTCAGGTGCCCGAGTGGCCGTCGATCGGAGCGGGTGGAACCTCGACCAGGCGCTGGAACCGTGGGAAGCCCTGTCGCTGTTCGCCGACGGCTCGTTCGAGCGCGGCACGGCGATGTGGATCTCGCCGAACCTGGATCGATTCGACCGGTTGACCTGAGAGTCAGTCCCGCAGATGGGGGGCGATGTCGGACTCGTACTCGGCGTGACGACCGGTTGCCTTCTTCGAGTAGACCAGCTCACCGTCGATCTCGACCTCGAAGACGCCCCCTGAGCCGGGGATGAGCCGCACGTCGTATTCCTGGCCGAACTCCTCGAAGATCTGCTCCGCCGTGCTCACGGCACGGCCTGTGTAGTTTCAAGTGCGGCAGAACTCGATGCTGATGTGACGCATGGGACGAGGATAGGCACAGGCCCGTCGCCAACCGGAAACGCCTTCCGTCTCACGCCACGCGCCATGCGCTGTGCGGTATGCGGTATGCGCCATGCGCCGAGGCGTTCGACCCCGTCGACATCGAGAAGGCCCCCAGCTCCAGGTTCCCTGGCAGCTTCTCGTAGTTCGAGGCCACCTGGGGTGGGCCGGCCATCGGGTCGTCGCTCGCGATCACTCCTCGCTCGTCTTCGACCGGACCCTACGCCGACGATCACCTCCCGTTCGCCGAGAAGTGCTGGGGGTCGGTGAGCATGGTCCACCTTCCTCCCCAACCCCAGCCGATGGCGTCGAACGCCTGGACCACCGGGTCGCCCTCGACGAGCATGCCGGGTAGCCCCAGCGAGCGATCGGTGTACACGCTTGCAAGCTCGGGCAGCACGAGATCACTCTTCACGTACGGGTTGTGGAACGGGTTGATGTCCATGGCGAGCCCGTACGCGTGTTGTGACCATGACGCCCCGCCGGTCACGGGCCGGCAGACGAATGCCGTCGTCACGTTGCCGTCTCCGGTTGGGACCGCCTCGAGCTCTTCGGGGGCGATGACTCTCACTTCCTCGAGTGGGAACCCGGTTTCGAACATCACGCGGAACACCCCGATGATCTCGTCCGCAACCGATGCGTTGACGATCACTTCCCCGATGTAGGAGCTGCCGTCGAACCCGATGAAGCCGACAGTGAGATAGGCGAGGTCGTCAGACCCCACCGGACACGCCTCCTGCCAGGTCGAGCGTGCGAGAACGTCGGGAGGAACGGATCCGGATGTCGATTCGAATGACGGACCGCCTCGCCTGAGGTAGGTGGACGGCGCAAAGCGACGGTCGATCAACTCGAACGGCGTCGGTTGGATCTCCCCGAATCCATCAGGACGAAGCGGCAGTGTCCTCTGACCGAGCCAATCGGGGGGCGTCAACGAGCCGCGGCCTGGACGATCGGTCCGAATCGGTGGGCGGGGAGCGAGGTCATCGGACGCGGCCTGAACGGCGAGCAGGTCGTCGATCTCGGCCTCGGTGGCCGCCTGAGCCGGCGTCACGGCGACGCGGGAGTCGATGGTTTCCGTGGGCCCCACCGTCGGTTCGAGCGTGGGCGCCTGGCCCGGGACGCCACAGGCGGTCACGATCAGCAGCATGACAGGAAGAACGGTCCCCCGGTTCACGCCGAACAATGTACCGGAGAGCCCGTGGCCTACCGCCTCGATCCCGCTCAGACGATGCCGGCGTTCCGGTCCTCGCGGCGAGGATAGGAGCGCTTCCCGAGCCGTCGGCCAAGACTCCGAGGAGGCGCTTGCGATGTCGTATCGTTGACGCATGCTCTTCGATTACAGCTCAGTGACCCCCGAATCGATCACGTCGGACGTCGACAGAACACTCGCCGAAGCGGACCTCATCGTCGAAGAGGTGATCGACTCGACGAACGCTCCCACCTTCGCTTCGACGCTGGGGCGCCTCGAAGACATCACCGAGATGACCGCATCTCTGTTCGGCCGAACGGGCTTCATGGGTTACGTACATCCGGACGAGACGATGCGCACCGTGGGTCAGGAGCTCGAGGAGCTGATCTCGAAATGGGGAATCGAGATCTCGTTCCGACCCGAGCTCTACGGGGCAGTTCGGGCGTTCTCTGAGACCGACGAGGCGGCCGCCCTGACGGGCGAGGAGGCCAGGCTGCTCGAGATCACGCTTCGTGACTTTCGCAAAGCGGGGCACGAGCTGTCGGCGCCTGATCAGGCGCGTCTCAAAGAGCTCAGCAATCGCCTCGTGGAGCTCGGCACCCAGTTCCAGAAGAACATCGCCAATGTCGAGGACACGCTGGTGGTGTCTCGAGACGATCTCGCCGGCATGCCCGAGTGGTATGCCGACTCGCTCGAACCCGCCGAAGACGGCGACGGGCTGATGATCACGATGGCGTATCCCCACGTCATCCCCTTCATCCAGAACGCCTCGCGCCGCGATCTCCGCGAGGCGCTCATGTTCAAGTTCAACAACCGCGCCCGAGAGGTGAACCGCGTGATCCTCGCCGAGGCCGTCGAGATCAGGCAAGAGATCGCCGAACTCTTCGACCAGGAATCCTGGGCCCATCACGTGCTCGACGAGCGGATGGCCAAGAAGCCCGAGAACGTGTTCGACTTCTATCAGTCGCTGATGGAGCCGCTGCAGAATGCGGCGCGAGAAGAGATCGCGAGAATGACCGAGCTCCTCCGCAAAGACGAGTCCGACGACAGCGCCGTCCTCCAGGCCTACGACTGGCAGTACTACGACACGCTGCTCCGCAAGACCGAATATGGCGTCGATCCCAACGAGGTGTCGCAGTACTTCGAGCTCGACCGGGTTCTCGATGGCATGTTCGGGATCACCGGTGACGTGTTCGGGTTGACGTACGAGCGGGTCGATGCACCGACGTGGCACCCCGACGTGATCACCTACGCCATCCACGACACCGACTCCGGGGACCTCATCTCGCACTTCTACATGGATCTCTTTCCTCGGGAGGGCAAGTTCAGCCACGCCGCCGCCTTCCCGTTGGTCCCGGGACGTCGTCTGAGCGACGGGACCTATCAACAGCCGGTGTCGGCGATCGTCGCGAATGTGACGAAACCGACCGCGGACCGCCCTTCGCTGCTGCAGCACCAGGAGGTCGAAACCATGTTCCACGAGTTCGGGCACATCCTCCATCAGACGTTGACGAAAGCCGAGTTGGTGAGGTTCGCCGGGACGGGCCTCGAATGGGATTTCGTGGAGGCCCCTTCGCAGATCATGGAGCACTGGACGTGGAAGCCCGATGTACTGCAGCGTTTCGCACGTCACCACGGGACGGGCCAGCCGATCCCCGAAGACATGGTCGACCGACTGGTCGCGGCGAAGAATCTCAATGTCGCCCTTTCGAAACTGAGGCAGATCGCTCTCGGCACCCTCGACATGAATCTCCATGGCCCGAACTCGGACCGCGACCTGGATCGGGCACTGCGTGACGCCAACGCGGTCTCACTGCTCCCCGCCCACGAGGGCACCTTCTCCCCGTCGAGCTTCGGTCATCTGTTCGGATACGACGCCGGCTACTACGGCTATCTGTGGTCAGAGGTCTACGGCGACGACATGTGGTCGCGGTTCGAACGGGAGGGATACACGAGCCCCGAGGTCGGTGCCGACTACCGCCGGGAGATCTTGGAGGCCGGCGGCACTCGCGACGCCATGGAGCACCTCCGGGCATTCCTCGGACGCGAGCCCGAGAACACGTCGTTCCTGGTCAACATCGGAATCGAACCCGGCGACTGAGCCATTCATCATCTGAATCGCTGTTTAGTGCTAAAGTGATGGGACCCCGGAAACCGACGTTCGGCGGGTCTTTACATCCACTTGACGGGTCGGCTCCGAATATGGGGTGAGAGATCGAATCCGAGGTGCCGGCCACCGGGAAGAAATCACCGGTGTCAGGCGTTGATGCGGATGAACGGCCGACTCGAGGAGGCCCACCACATGGCAGATACGACGATGAAGGGGCGAACCATCAAAGGCGTTGCCCGCCCATCCAAAGACTTCGGCGACGGACGTACCTGTATCCAAGACGGATGCATCACCAAACTCAGTCGCTACAACAAACGCGATCACTGCTACCTCCACGCTCCCGTGAAGTACCCCCGGGTTCGAGGCCGGATCGTCCCGGAGAGCACCTGATCGACGACAGATCCCAGAGTGCATGGCGAGTCCGGTTCTCTCCCCCTCCCATTCCCGCCACACTCTGAGCCCAGGATCCCGGCCCAACACACGGCCGGGATCCTGCTTGTCCCAGCACCGCTTCACGTCTCACCGGGCAGCGATACAGCGGCGATACAAGGGGACTCCAGGCTCGATTTGACCCCACCCCCCGTGGGGTGGTATATTCGAGTTCGTGAAGCAGCAGCACAAGACGTC